>CAVCCB010000071.1:0-9558 GCA_963600595.1 Subdoligranulum sp. APC924/74
TTGTCAATGTAGGCATCTCAAGCTGAGTAGCCTCCTCGTGAGCCTGCTGGATCTTTGCTACCTTCTGTGACTTCTTTAAAGAAGCGTTGGCGCCAGACTCCATATCCTTGTAAGCGTTCAGGGAAGCCTGTACAACGTTTGCTACAGAACCCTTCTGCTTGTCGCAGAGTGTCTGTGCCTTTGCGAAATCGTTAGCGTTCAAGGCTGCCTTGATGTTAGCCACGAACTTAGGAAGAGAACCAGTACCGAAGGCTGTCTTCAATGCCAAAGCACGCTCGATAGACATTGCGAGTACTGAGAGCAACAATGTGTGGATAACTGGTACGACTACACCACCCTTGAAGATTGTTCCCCATACGTCAGCTGGATGACCGTTAGTGTCGCCACCCTGGAAGTGCATTGGGTTGCCGAACCATGTGTAGAACAATACGAATGCGATGATAGCACATACCACGATAATCCAGAATGCGCCTCTTACTCCCTGAAAGCCCTCAGACTTCTTAGCTGGGGCTGCTTGTTTTGTAGTTGCCATAATTTTACTTTAATTATTAGTTAATAAATTTAATTGTTATTTCTTTCTCTTGTTTTTGCCTCTGTTATACCTCGCTTGCTTGTTATGATTAAGCAAGGTGGTTATCGGGTTCTTGATTCTTTGGCAAAGATAATAAATAAAACCTAACTAAAAACATAATTAAGGAGTTTTAACGGAATATTGGCTTAAATTAGTTCAATATTCCGCAAAAAACACCCTTTTTCTTTAAGATTTTAATTATTTCCCTGCCAATTATTCTTTATTTCAACTTGCCGAGTGCTTCCTTGATTCTTCTCAGTGCCTCCACGATGTTCTCGTCGCTGGTGGCGTAGCTCATACGGAAGCAGTCGGGGTCTCCGAAAGCATCTCCTCCCACAGTTGCCACGTGTGCCTCCTCAAGCAGGTACATGGCGAGGTCGGTGGAGTTGTTGACGGTGTGACCCCCTGCGCTTTTTCCGTAGAAGCTGCTGCACTTGGGGAAGAGGTAGAAGGCACCCTGAGGTACGTTGACCTCCAATCCCGGGATGTCCTTCGCCAACTTGACGATAAGGTCTCTGCGGCGCTCGAATGCCTGGCGCATCTCCTCCACGGCACTCTGGTCGAGAGTATAGGCTGCTTCTGCCGCTTTCTGGCTCACGGAACATGTGCCGCTGGTGTACTGGCCCTGCAGTTTGTTGCATCCCTTGATAATCCACTCTGGTCCGGCAAGGAATCCGATTCTCCAACCTGTCATGGCGTATGCCTTGGATACTCCGTTGGCGATGATCACCTGCTCCTTCATGCCTGGCTCCTGAGCGAGGCTATGGTGCTTGCCGACGTAATTGATATGCTCGTAGATCTCGTCTGCCAGTACGAATACCTCTGGGTGCTTCTTCAGGACTTCTGCCAGTGCTGCCAGTTCCTCTTTGGAGTACACGCTGCCCGTTGGGTTGCTGGGAGAGCAGAGGATGAGCATCTTGGTCTTGGGAGTGATGGCTTTCTCCAGTTGTTCGGCAGTCATCTTGAAGTCCTGCTCGAATCCTGCGTTGACGATAACGGGTACGCCGCCAGCCAACTTTGCCATCTGTGGATAGCTTACCCAGTAGGGAGCTGGAATGATGACTTCGTCGCCTGGGTTGACCAGCGCCATGATGGCGTTGCAGACGCACTGCTTGCCTCCCGTGCCCACGATGACCTCGTTGACTGTATAGTCAAGGCCGTTCTCGTTCTTCAGTTTGGCAACAATTGCCTTCCTCAAGTCGGGATAACCTGGTACGGGTGAGTAACGGGAGTAATTCTCGTCAATAGCCTTCTTCGCAGCTTCCTTGATATTGTCGGGAGTGTTGAAGTCGGGTTCACCTACGCTCATGTTGATTACGTCAACACCTTGTGCCTTCATTTCACTACTCTTCTGCGACATCGCCAGCGTTGCTGAGGGTGCCAATCTGTTAAGACGATCAGATAATTGTGCCATATTTTTATTCTAAAGTTTGTTGTTCGTGTGCAAAAGTAAGCATTTTATTTCTTTTTCGGAAGGAAAAATGTCATTATTTCATGTTTTTGTATTGAAATAATAACATCCGTCGTCCTTTAGCCGAGGTGTAGGGTGTGTCCCATGCGGTCTCTCTTGGTCTTGAGATAGCGCTCATTGTATTTGTTGGGCACCACCTCGATGGGTACGTTCTCCACGATTTCCAGACCATATGCTTCGAGTCCTACACGCTTTACGGGGTTGTTGGTAAGGAGTCGCATCTTGTGTACGCCGAGATGACGAAGCATTTGTGCACCGCAGCCATAGTCGCGCTCGTCGGGTTTGAAGCCGAGGTGGGTGTTGGCGTCAACGGTGTCATAGCCTTCTTCCTGAAGCTTGTAGGCGGCGATTTTGTTCATCAGTCCGATGCCTCTGCCTTCCTGTTGCATGTATACCACCACGCCCTTTCCGGCTTCCTCTATCATCTGCATCGCCTTGTGGAGCTGTTGGCCGCAGTCGCAGCGTTTGCTTCCCAGGATGTCGCCTGTGGCGCAGGAGGAGTGTACACGCACCAGAATGGGCTCGTCTTCCTTCCATTCGCCCTTGATGAGTGCCATGTGCTCCAGTCCGTTGCTTGACTGGCGGAAGGGGATGAGTCTGAAATGTCCGTATTCGGTAGGCATGTCCACCTCTTCGCCCACCTCGATGAGTGATTCCTTCTTGAGGCGGTATTCTATCATGTCCTTGATGGAGATAATCTTGATGTCCCATTCTTTCGACATTTCCATCAGCTGTGGCAGACGCGCCATGGTGCCGTCTTCGTTCATGATTTCCATGAGAGCACCTGCGGGGTAGAGTCCTGCCAGCTTACAGAGGTCGATGGCAGCCTCTGTATGTCCGCTTCTTCTCAGTACGCCGTTGTCTTGTGCGTAGAGTGGATTGATATGCCCGGGACGACCGAATGTCTTGGGAGTGGAGGTCGGGTCGGCGAGTGCCTTGATGGTTTCGGCGCGGTCATGGGCCGAAACACCTGTGGAGCATCCTTCCAGTTTGTCCACGGTGATGGTGAAGGGTGTTCCCAGTACGGATGTGTTTTCCGATACTTGGTGGGGCAGGTCGAGTTCATCGCAGCGGCTGAGGGTGATGGGGGCGCAGAGCACGCCTCTTGCATTCTTCAGCATGAAGTTCACCTTTTCCGGGTCTATCTTTTCTGCGGCGATGATGAGGTCGCCCTCGTTCTCGCGGTCTTCATCGTCCACTACGATAACAAATTTGCCTTCCTTGAAGTCTTTTACAGCATCTTCAATGCTGTTGAGTTTGAAATCTGCCATTTTTTGATACCTTATTTATATAGTTACATTTCTTTTATTCGGCTGTTGATGGTGGCGCTGGTCTGTTTGATGACCTTTAGGTCGCGGTACAGGCGCAGTCTGAAACGCCACATTCTCAGGTAGAGCACGATGCCTAGCGGGAAGATGATGGCTGCCGTGATGTTGAGCCATTTCCGTTCGAACGGGCGGGTGTGCGCCTTGGTCGAAAGCACGGGGTACTGGTTGATGTCGTGCAGGATGAACTTGTTCCTTGTGTTGGACAGGTCTTCTATGATGGCTTCCAGTTCGTTACTGATGCGTTCCACCTCGTGGTCGGGCTGGTACTTGAAGAACGTATTGATGAAACTGGGGAGTCTGACGAGTCTGTGCTCCTGGTTGTACAGCGTGATGTCTTCGCTGATTCTCTCCAGCTTCTCTGCATCAGTGTGGTATTCGGGGTCATGGATAATCACCTCCTTGCTGGCGATGTGCCTCTTCTGCCGGATTCCCAGCAGACGTGTGAAGAATTCCTTGTAGGCATCCATGTTGAACACAGCGGAGTCATTGACAGCCTTGTAGGTGACGAATACCGCCAATGGCCCCAGTACCGCGGTCGAAAGTCCCTTTCCGAACCAAATGGCCCAGATGCCCATTCGCGACATTCGGTAGCCCGTATTGTCGAGGATGAAGTACACGATGAATACCAATACGGATATAATGACCGGGAACCCCAATCCTCCCTTCCTGATGATGGCTCCCAGGGGGGCGCCAATGAAGAAGAAGATGAGGCAGGAGAGTGCCAACGTGAACTTGTTGATGGCTTCTATCTTGTGTTCTCTTACTAAGCGGTCTGCATCGCCCGTCACCAATGCCTTGAAGTCGAGGTCGCTGAGTTCCTGTTGCACGTCGGACGAGGCTCTGTTGACTACTGACAGTTTCTTCTCCGTCGGCAACTTATTAAATAAGGTGTCGAAGATGAAGGTCTTTGCCAGTCCTTTTTTCACCATCTTGAGGGAGTCTTTCTTGTTGATTGCGGGGACGTTGTAGAACCTGAACTTCGCTTCGTTGTAGTATGCCTTTCCGATGGAGTCGAATGAGTTGTTGAGCGAGTCGATGTCGTGACTGATCTTTCCGAGGCTCTTTGCCTTGGCATTCCCGGAGAGGGCTGCAGCGTCTGTCATGCTGAAGTCAGCATCGAAGTCGAGTATGATTTTTTTAGAGACAAATGTTTCGCGGCGGTAGGGGATGGCTGCACTGTTGCCCATCTCGCTGTTCTGCATGTTCTCAAACCACTCTCCGCTCCAAAGGCTGAGCACCAGGTGCTTTTTCTCCGCTGTGCTTTGCAGCATGCCAGAGTCGGCAAGGATAATGGCGGCGTCCTCATAGCTGTTGGTCATGCGGTAGATCATGATGCCGTAGAGTTTGCCTGTCTTCAGGTCTTTTTTCTGCACATAGAGATTGCAGTTGGGGATTCCGTCATAGAAGATGCCCTCGGGGATTTCCAGTTCTGGGCTTTTCTGCTTCATGGAAATGAGCAACTGTGCCAGTTTCAGGTTGGAACTGGGACCTACGTTGTTCTGAAAGTAGAATGATCCGCACATGATGATGGTAGTGATGACGATCAGTGAACGGAATGTCTGCATCAGCGAGATGCCGGCAGCCTTGATGGCTGTAAGCTCGGAACTCTCTCCCAGGTTTCCGAATGCTATCAGGGAAGACAAGAGTATAGCCAATGGCAAGGCCTGTGGAACGAGCATCAAGCCCATGTACCAGAAGAACTGCGCCATGACCTCCAGCGACAGTCCTTTTCCGATGAGGTCGTCGATGTATCTCCACAAGAACTGCATCATCAGCACGAACTGGCAGATGAAGAACGTTCCGATGAAGAGCAAGCCAAACTGCTTGGCAATGAATATGTCTAATTTCTTTATTCGAAGCATGATTTCTTGATTACGACTTGCAAAAGTAACATAAAAAAATAAGAAATCGTCCTTTTTTCGTTTTTTTATATATTTTATAGTTGTGTAATTTGTTTTTTTTGACTGGAAAGGAAGAAAAACGAACTTTTTCAAAAAAACTTTCCGAAAAATTTGTTCAATTCAAAAGATTGTATTACCTTTGCACCCGCAAACGAGAAATCGTTATGTTGCGTTGGCGGGATAGCTCAGCTGGTTAGAGCGTCGGATTCATAATCCGGAGGTCGTGGGTTCGGGTCCCACCCCCGCTACGAAATGAAAAAGGGAGTTACAGGATATGTAACTCCCTTTTTTGCGTATACATAAACAGCTAATGACAAAAAACTACATTTATGGTTAGAAAGTTACACCTTATTATATATGTAGGCATTCTGGTTGTGGGATGTCTGGCATTTGTAAGTTGTGCCCCTCAGTCCAAGAAATTTGTCATCGGTGTGTCGCAATGCTCCGAGGACATTTGGCGCGACAAACTTAATGATGAGTTGAAGATGGGCGAGTATCTCAACGACTCTATCGTTGTGAAACTCGCTTCCTCCAACGATGACAATGTCTTGCAAAACAAACAAGTGAACCAGTTCGTTGACGAGGGCGTTGATTTGCTGATCGTCTCCCCCAACCAGCTCAGTGCCATCTCCAAGGCGGTGGAGCGTGCCTACGACAGGGGCATCCCCGTCATCCTCTACGACCGCAAGACCAATTCTGGCAAATATACGGCTTTCATCGGTTGCGACAATTATACCATCGGAAAGTCGATGGGTGCCTTCATCGCCCAACAACTCCATGGCAAGGGACGCATCGTGGAGATTCGTGGCTTGGAGGGATCGTCGCCGGCCATGGAGCGTCACCGGGGATTCATGGATGCCGTCAAGTCTTATCCCGACATCCAAGTGGTGGCTTCCGAGGGGGGCGACTGGAAGGAGGAAAGTGGCATCAAGGCGATGAAGCGTGTCTTGGAAAAGACGCAGGACTTTGACTATGTGTTCGCTCATAACGACCGCTTGGCTTGGGGTGCCTATGTGGCCGCCCGACAGATGGGGGTGAAGCGACCTTATAGATATACGGGCGTGGATGCCTTGGCTACCGAGGGCGGCGGACTGGAGCTTGTGCGTGACGGCGTGTTCGAGGCTACCTATCTCTATCCTACCAAGGGCGACGAGGTGATTGCCTTGGCGATGAAGATACTTCGTCACCAGCCTTATCAGCGCGACAATTTCCTTCGTACTTCCATCATTACCAAGGAGAACGCAGAGCTTACCCTCATGGAGGCGAGAGATGCTGAGCGCCAGGCTCGCAACTTGAAGGTTCTTCACAAACAAGTGGACCAGTATCTCTCCGACTATAATTCTCAAAAGGTCATTCTCGTTGGCTTGGGTGTATTCTTGCTTGTCATCATCGTGGCGGCAGTCATGATATTCCGTGGCTATGTGGTAAAGGCAAGACTCAACGAGGAACTTGCCAAAAGGAACGATGAACAGAAACGGCTCAATCAGGAGTTGGCCGGCAAGAACGACGAACTGAAACGGCTGAACGAGGAAGTGATGGAGCTGACACATTCCCGTCTGGTGTTCTTCACGAATATCAGTCATGAGCTTCGCACGCCTTTGACCTTGATTGCCGACCCGGTGGAGATGCTCTTGGAGGAAGGTGGTATCAAGGGGAAAAACCGTGAACTCCTGAAGATGGTGCAGCGCAATGCCAAGGCTCTCCAACAACTCGTTGGCTCCATCCTCGACTTCCGCAAGATACAGAACGGAAAGATGGAGTTGAAACTCTCTCGTTTCAACATTGTGGAGGCTTTGAAGATGTGGACGGGCGACTTCGCCTTGACCGCCAAGCGCAAGAATATCCGTCTTCATCTGGATGTGGATGGATACGAGAACACTCCTGAAATTATTGCCGATGAGGAGAAGATTGCCCGTGTGGTGTTCAATCTTCTGAGCAATGCCATGAAGTACAGCCCTAAGGATGGTGACATCTATGTTTCCTTGCGAAACGAAGAAGATTCCCGGCTCAGGATAGATGTTCGGGATACAGGCAAGGGCATCGCAAAGGAGGAGGCTCCCAAGGTGTTTGAACGTTTCTTCCAGGCTAAGGGTGCGGCAAGTGGCACGGGTATCGGACTGGCTTTGGTAAAGTCGTTCGTGGAACTGCATCATGGTGAGGCGAAGGTGGAGAGCGAGCTGGGTAAAGGCTCTGACTTCTATTTCGTGATTCCATGCGAACAGGAGGGAGAAATACAAGTTATCCACAAAGATGGTAATAGTGTGGATAACTCTACAAGTGGCTTATATACAGATGATAAACCGTATGTAAACGAAAGTGTTTTGCAATATATCGATGATGGAGACAAGAAGTGTGGAAAACTCCAGCAGGTGATAGGGGAGTCGGGCGACAAGCCTACCTTGTTGATAGTGGATGATAACAATGACATCCGCCAGTATGAGCGCACGCTCTTGCAGGATTCCTATGTTGTGTTGGAGGCTTCCGATGGTAAGGAAGGGTTGGAAATCGCCAAGAGGGAGATTCCCGACCTTGTGATTTGCGACGTGATGATGCCGGTGATGGATGGTTTGGAGTTTACAGAGCAGTTGAAGACCCATACTGCTACCTCCCACATCCCGGTCATCATGCTTACGGCAAAGAATCTGGAGGAGCATCGTGCTGAGGGATATGAGCATGGAGCTGATTCCTATATCACGAAGCCATTCCATAGTAAGGTGCTTCTGGCTCGCATCGGAAACCTCTTGAAGCAACGCAAACTGTTGAAGAATCTTTATCAGAGTGCAGCAAAGACGGTGGAGCAGCGGATAGACGAGTCGCAGCTCGACAGCCGTGACAAGCAGTTTATGAAACAGCTCCACGACATCATACAGAAAAACCTTGCCAACAGCGAATTTGGCGTGGAGGACATTGGCAAGGAGATTGGGCTGAGTCGCGTGCAGCTCTATCGCAAGGTGAAGGCGATGACCGGCTCTTCGGTTGTCGATTTGCTCCGCAAGGCTCGTTTGGCTAAGGCTCGTCGGTTGCTCGAAAGCCGCAGCATGAGCATCAGTGAAGTGGCTTACGAGGTGGGCTTCTCCGCACCGTCCTATTTTACCAAGTGCTTCAAGGATGAGTATGGTATGTTGCCGGGTGAAGTGGGAGGTTGAGGTTGTTCGTCCCAGTCCTCGAACTCCAGTTCCAGTTCTCTCCATTGCGGTTTGCTGATAGTGCTGTTCTCCTTGTCCTCCCTCTTGGCTTCGTCGGATGAGGCATTGCTCACCGAGAGACCGAGCAGGCGGATGGGGTGGGAGGAGGAAAAGTCCACGAGCTTGAGCAACTGTTTGGCGAGGGGAAGGATGTCCTCTTTCTTCTTCAGTATTTTCTCTTGCGAGATGCTACGGGTTATCTGGGTGAAGTCGGCGAACTTCACTTTCAGCGTCAGTGTCCTTCCCTCGAAACCGTTGTTGGCGATGCGTTCCAATAGCTCCAGCACTGTATGGTAGAGCTCGATGACGACGGCGGATTTCGCATAGATGTCCTCTAGGAAAGTCTGTTCGCATCCCACTGACTTGCGCTCCCGGTAGGTGATGACGGGCCGCTCGTCTATTCCTCGGGCGAAGTTGTAAAAGATGTGCCCCGCCTTTCCGAACACTTCCACGAGGTGTGCTTCCGATACTTTTCTGAGGTCGGCTCCGTTGAAGATGCCCATGAAGTGCATCTTCTGCAGCGTCTTCTTGCCCACGCCCCAGAAGTCTTCCACGGGCAGTTGGGCGATGAAGTCGAGTGCCTTGTCGGGATGGATGGTGCAGATGCCGTCGGGCTTGCGGTAGTCTGATGCTACCTTGGCGAGAAACTTGCAGTAGCTGATGCCCGCCGAGGCGGTAAGCTGGGTCTCCTCTTTGATGCGTGTTTTTATTTCCTTGGCAATATCTACTGCCAGCTCCATCCCTTTCTTGTTGTGGGTCACGTCGAGGAAAGCCTCGTCGATGGAGATGGGCTCGATGAGGTCGGTGTATTCCTGGAAGATTTTATGTATCTGTTCCGACACCTCTTTATAATGTTCATGCCTGCAGGGCACGATGATGAGTTCGGGACAGCGTTGCTTGGCCTGGGCAATGGATTGCGCCGAATGCACGCCCCATCTGCGGGCCTCGTAGCTGGCGGTGGAAACCACACCTCGTGGCCCGTCGAAGCCCACCGCTATCGGTTTGCCCCGAAGTTCGGGATTGTCTCTCTGCTCCACCGACGCAAAGAAGGCGTCCATGTCGATATGTATGATTTTCCGTTCTTCCATTGTCTCTTTGCTTC
>CAVCCB010000072.1:0-9516 GCA_963600595.1 Subdoligranulum sp. APC924/74
AGAGATGCGTAACGCCGTGGTATATGCGTTGCCATCCGTTAAATAAATAACAATTAAAATTAAAAGTAAAAATGCCAAAAGTAAAGACTAATTCCGGCGCAAAGAAGAGATTCCGTTTCACCGGTACAGGTAAGATCAAGCGTCATCACGCTTATCACAGTCACATCTTGACTAAGAAGACAAAGAAGCAGAAGAGAAATCTCCTTGGTGAGACTCTCGTAGATCGTTCAAACTTGAAGCAGGTTCGCGACTTGCTCTGCCTCCGTTAATTATTAACTTTTTAGTCGAACTTTTAAAGAAAGAAAATTATGCCAAGATCAGTAAATCACGTTGCATCAAAAGCAAAGAGAACAAAAATCTTGAAGCTCACTAAGGGTTACTATGGAGCTCGCAAGAATGTATGGACAGTAGCTAAGAACACTTGGGAGAAGGGTCTTACCTACGCTTATCGTGACCGTCGTAACAAGAAGCGCAACTTCCGTGCGTTGTGGATTCAGCGTATCAACGCTGCCGCTCGCATCGAGGGCTTGAGCTACAGCCAGTTGATGGGTGCTCTGCACAAGGCAGGTATCGAGATTAACCGCAAGGTTCTCGCTGACCTCGCTGTCAACAACCCAGAGGCTTTCAAGGCTATCGTGGACAAGGTAAAGTAAATTTTCTCTTGTGAAACAGAGAAAATGAAGATAAAGGTTGCATCATCCGTTTATTTGGAAGATGCAATCTTTTTTTGTTAATTTATTTTGTGATTCACCCAAAAAGTAGTACCTTTGTGCCACTTTAAAGTTTTAATGATATAAATAAGACGAATGGTTTCTGTTGAGGGATTAAAAGTGGAATTTGGCGTGAAGCCACTCTTTCATGATGTAAGTTTTGTAATCAATGACCGCGACCGTATTGCCTTGGTAGGAAAGAACGGTGCGGGAAAATCTACGATGCTGAAGATTCTGTGTGGGTTGCAGAAACCCACACAGGGTGTCGTGGCAATACCCAACGATACGACGATAGGCTATCTGCCGCAGGTGATGAAACTCCAGGACGACACTACCGTCAAGGAAGAGACGCGCAAGGCTTTCCAGCATAACACAGAGATGAAGGTGCGCCTTGACCGTATGCAGCAGGAGATGGCTGACCGTACAGACTATGAAAGCGAGGAATATGCCCAGTTGGTGGAAAAATTCACCCAGGAGCACGAACGCTACATGATGATGGGAGGTGAGAACTACGAGGCTGAGATTGAGCGCACGCTCACGGGACTCGGTTTTACGCGTGATGACTTCGAACGTCCCACAAGGGAGTTCTCGGGTGGTTGGCGTATGCGTATCGAGTTGGCGAAGATTCTGTTGCAGAAGCCCGATGTACTCTTGCTCGACGAGCCTACCAACCACCTCGACATCGAGAGTATACAATGGTTGGAGCAATTCCTCTCCCAGAGTGCCAGGGCGGTGGTTCTGGTGAGCCACGACCGTGCCTTCATCAACAATGTGACCAACCGTACCCTGGAGATTACCTGTGGACGGGTGGAGGACTACAAGGTGAAATACGATGAATATGTGGTACTCAGGAAGGAACGGCGCGAGCAACAGCTCCGTGCCTATGAGAACCAACAGAAGGAAATCGCCGACATCAAGGACTTCATCGAGCGTTTCCGCTATAAGCCCACCAAGGCGGTGCAGGTGCAGAGTCGTATCAAGCAACTGGAGAAGATCGTGCCCATCGAGGTGGACGAGGTAGACAATAAGCAAATGCACCTCAAGTTCCCGCCTTGTCTGCGCAGTGGCGACTATCCAATTATCTGCGATGAGGTGCGTAAGGATTATGGTGAGCATACCGTCTTCGATCATGTGACGCTCACCATCAAGCGTGGCGAGAAGGTTGCGTTTGTGGGTAAGAACGGAGAGGGAAAGTCTACGCTCGTGAAGTGCATCATGGGAGAGATTCCCTTTACAGGCACCTTAAAAATAGGACATAACGTGCAGATTGGCTATTTCGCACAGAACCAGGCTCAGCTCCTCGACGAGAACCTCACCATCTTCCAGACCATCGACAATGTAGCGACTGGAGAGATGCGACTGAAGGTGAACGACCTCTTGGGAGCCTTCATGTTTGGCGGCGAGACCTCGGAGAAATATGTGAAGGTGCTGAGTGGTGGAGAGAGAAGTCGCCTGGCGATGATCAAACTGCTGCTTGAGCCTGTCAACCTGCTTATTCTTGACGAGCCAACCAACCACCTCGACATGCAGTCGAAGGATGTGCTGAAGGAGGCCATCAAGGCTTTCGACGGTACGGCGATTATTGTGAGCCACGACCGTGAGTTCCTCGACGGACTAGTGGACAAGGTCTACGAGTTCGGCGGTGGCAAGGTGCGCGAGCACCTCGGTGGCATCTACGACTATCTGCGGGCACATAACGCTGACAGTATCAGTCAGGCTCTTGGCAACCAGACCCCGGCAAGTCCGGCTTCCCCTACCTCCATGGTTACTCCTGTTGCTTCTTCGGAGGGCAAACAGAGCTATGCCGAGCACAAGGAACAGCAGAAGAAGGTACGCAAGGCGGAGAAGGCCGTGAAGGACTGTGAGGCGAAAATCGCCAAACTGGAGGCAAGAAAGAAGGAAATAGACAACCTCTTGATGAAGCCCGAGAACGCTACCAACATGGAACTCGTCACCGAGTATACCGAACTGATGAAGGGGCTCGATGAAGAGAATGACCGTTGGCTCATGCTGTCTGAGGAATTGGAAGAGGTGTCTAAATGATGACAGCCAAAATCGAATATGAAATGTAAATACTCTAACATAAAAGTAATAAAGGTATGAAAATGAAAATGATTCTTCCGATGATGATGATTGCTGCAATGCCTTTGGGCACTGAGGCACAGAATCGGTCGGGACTTGTCATGAGCAATCTTGACAAGACAGCGAAGCCAGCTGATGACTTCTATCAGTTTGCCACTGGCGGATGGCAGAAGAACAATCCGCTGCCTGCCGCCTACAGCCGCTACGGCAGCTTCGACCAGCTCGGCGAGGACAACAACAAGCGCATCAATGCCATCCTCTCCGAATTGCAGAAGAAGACTTACAAGAAGGGCACTATGGAACAGAAGCTCTCTGACTTCTACAAACTCGCCCTCGACGTGGATGCGCGCAACAAGGCTGGCATCGCTCCCGTGAAACCCGTCCTCGATGAGATTGCCGCCGCCAATACCAAGGAGGAACTGCAGAAGCTCCAGCTCAAGTATGTGGACCTCGGCCTTGGCTCTGACTATGGCACTTACTTCACCGCAGACGACAAGAACGTGACCATGAACATCCTCACCCTTGGTCAGGGCGGTCTGACCCTTGGACAGAAAGACTACTATGTCAACAACGATCCTGCCACTGTGGCTATCCGTGAGGCTTACAAGAAGTACATCGCCCAGATGTTCCAGCTCTACGGCTTCTCTGCCGCCCAGGCAGAGGAGAAGGCTCAGCTCATCTTCCAGCACGAGACAATGCTCGCCCTTATCTCCAAGAGCAACACCGAGTTGCGTGACCCGCAGGCTAACTACAACAAGATGACCCTGAAGCAGTTCAAGGAGAACTATCCCAACGTCCAGTTGGAGGAGAATCTCAATGCAGAGGGCGTTAAGAGCGAGTATATCCAGGAAATGGTGGTAGGTCAGCCTGCCTTCTTCGCCGGCATCGACAAGCTCAGTGCCGCTGAGAGTGCCAGCACCTTGAAGGCTGTGATGGAGTGGGGAGTTATCCAGAACTCCGTACCTTATCTCACCGACGAGATCCGTGAGGCGAACTTCGACTTCTTCGGCAAGACGATGAGCGGACGCAAGGAGGACTATCCTCTCTGGAAGCGTGCCACCAACCAGGTGGAGTCGCAGATGGGCGAGGCTTTGGGCCGTATGTACTGCAAGAAGTATTTCCCGGAGAGCTCCAAGAAGATGATGGAGCAACTGGTGAAGAACCTGCAGGTGAGTCTTGGTCAGCGTATAGATGCCCAGACCTGGATGAGCGACACTACCAAGGCAGCTGCACATCAGAAGCTCGACAAGTTCTATGTGAAGATTGGCTATCCTAACAAGTGGACCGACTACAGCAGTCTTACAATTGATCCTTCCAAGAGTTTCTACGAGAACGTGCTGGCTTGCCGTAAGTTCCGCGTCAACAAGATGATCGAGGAAAAGTGTGGCAAACCCGTGGACAAGGACGAGTGGTACATGACACCTCAGACTGTCAATGCCTACTATAACCCGACAACCAACGAGATTTGTTTCCCAGCCGGCATCCTGCAGTATCCGTTCTTCGACCCGAAGGCTGACGAGGCTTTCAACTATGGAGCCATCGGTGTGGTGATCGGTCATGAGATGACCCATGGTTTCGATGACCAGGGCCGCCAGTATGACGCCACCGGCAATTTGAAGGACTGGTGGACAGCCAACGACGCCAATGGCTTCGAGAAGCGTGCTGACCTCTATGCCAATTTCTTCAGCAACATCAAGGTGTTGCCCGACTTGAATGCCAACGGCCGTTTCACCCTCGGTGAGAACCTTGCCGACCACGGAGGTCTGATGGTTTCCTACAATGCGTTCAAGAACGCCACGGCAAAGAAACCCCTCAAGAACAAGGACGGTTTCACCCCCGAACAGCGTTTCTTCCTTGCTTATGCAGGTGTCTGGGGACAGAACATCACGGAGAAGGAAATCCGCAACCGTGTGAAGAACGACCCCCATGCCCTCGGCGAGTGGCGCGTGAATGGTGCCCTGCCACATATCGGTGCGTGGTATGATGCTTTCGGCGTGAAGCAGGGTGACAAGATGTTCATCCCTGAGAGCGAACGTCTGGAGCTTTGGTAAGGAATAATTCAAAATAACATTAAATAAAAGGATGCTAAGAGAAATTTTAGCATCCTTTTTTCTTTATCTCGCTGAAAATGTGTAATTTTGCAGCAAATAAAGAGAAAGGATTATATAATGCCGTTAAGATTACCAGATAAATTGCCGGCCATAGAGCTGTTGAAACATGAGAATATCTTTGTGATGGACGAGAGTAGGGCGCACAGCCAGGAGATTCGCCCGTTGAAGATTGTCATTCTCAACCTGATGCCCCTGAAGATTACTACAGAGACCGATTTGGTGCGTCTGCTCTCCAACACCCCGTTGCAGTTGGAGGTGTATTTCATGAAGTTGAAGAGCCATACGCCCAAAAACACGCCCATAGAACACATGATGATGTTCTACAAGGATTTCGCCGAATTGTCCAAACAGAAATTCGACGGTATGATAGTTACCGGTGCCCCTATCGAGACCATCGAGTATGAAGATGTGGCTTACTGGCCGGAGATTGTACAAATCTTTGACTGGGCACGTACCCACGTCACCTCCACGCTCTATATCTGCTGGGGTGCGCAGGCAGGCTTGTATCATTTTTATGACGTGCCCAAGTATCCTTTGCAGAAGAAAATGTTCGGCATCTTCAAGCAGCGGCCGCTCGATGCATCGTTGCCTATCTTCCGTGGCTTCGACGACCTGTTCTCCATGCCTCATAGCCGCCATACGGAGGTGCGGCGCGAGGACATTGAAAAAGTGCCGGGACTGGACATCATCGCTGAGTCTGATGACAGTGGCGTGAGTATCGTGATGTCACGCGGAGGCCGGGAGTTCTTTGTGACGGGACACATGGAGTATGCTCCCAATACGCTTGACAAGGAATACAAGCGCGATATGGGAAAGCGTGATGATGTGGAACTGCCCAAGAACTATTACCGTAATAATGACCCGGAGGAGGGACCGGTGGTGACATGGCGCGCCCATGCCAACCTGTTCTTCAACAACTGGATCAACTATTATGTTTATCAGGAAACCCCTTATAATATTGACGACATCAAGTAAGGTTAATGAGAACTCTCGAACTTTTGGCACCTGCCAAGAACTTGGAATGCGGTATTGCTGCCATTGACCATGGGGCGGATGCCGTATACATCGGTGCGCCTCGTTTCGGTGCGCGTGCCGCCGCCGGCAACTCTCTTGCTGACATTCGGCAACTCTGCGACTATGCCCATCAGTTTGGCGCCAAGGTGCATGTCACCGTCAACACCATCATCTATGACTCTGAACTGGACGAGACGCTTCGGATGATTCGCCAGTTGCAGGAGGTGGGCGTGGATGCCCTGTTATTGCAGGACATGGGCGTGATGGATGCTGTCCGCTCGTTCTGGAAGGGTGAGTTGCACTCCAGCACCCAATGCGACACGAGGAGTGCCGCCAAGGTGAAGTGGTTGCAGTCACTTGGCTTCCACCGTGCCGTACTTGCCCGCGAACTGTCTGTCTCTGAGATTGCCGACATTCATGAGGCAGTACCAGACATGGACTTGGAGGTCTTCGTCCATGGTGCGCTCTGTGTCAGCTATTCGGGTGTGTGCTATGCTTCCCAGCATTGCTTCCGCCGCTCTGCCAACCGCGGCGAGTGCGCCCAGTTCTGCAGGCTGAAGTTTGACTTGCTGGATGACAATGGCAGGGAGATAGAGCACCAACGCCATCTCCTGTCCTTGAAGGATATGTGCCAGATAGACAACTTGGGCGAGTTGGCGCAGGCGGGTGCTTGCTCTTTCAAGATAGAGGGGCGCCTGAAGGATGTGGGCTATGTGAAGAACGTGGTGTCGGCATACAGCCAGCGTCTGAATGAGATTGTGGCACGTTACCCGAAGGTGTATCGTCGCGCCTCAAGAGGTGTGGTCAACTATCTTTTCGAACCCAACCTGAAGAAGACTTTCAATCGTGGCTTCACCACCTATTTCTTCAAAGGAAGACAACCCGACATCGTTAGTTTCGACACGCCCAAGGCGATGGGAGAGTATGTGGGTAAGGTGAAGGAGATGCGTGGCAATAGTTTCAATGTGGCTGGCACGGCGAGCTTCGCCAATGGCGACGGCCTGTGCTTCATCAATGGCGACCGTGAACTGGAGGGTTTCCGTGTGAACCGTGCCGAGGGCAACCGCCTCTTTCCGCTCAAGATGCCTGAACATCTGCGTCCGGGCATGGGGTTGTACCGTAACAATGACGTGGCTTTCGAGAAGATTCTTTCGGGTAAGACTGCAGAAAGGAAAATTCCCGTCGAGATAGTGTTCCGTCCGGTGGAAGGCGGTTTCGAGGTAGTCTCTGGCAATGCGAGGGCTTTCGTCGAGTTCGAACACCAGGAGGCGAAGAAACCACAGATAGACAATATCATCCGCCAGTTGAGCAAGTTGGGCAATACGCCATACGTCTGTTCGCAGGTAATGGTGGAAGACGGTGGGGCTTACTTTGTGCCGAGCAGTTTGCTGGGCGAGTTGCGCCGGCTTCTCGTAGAGGAGTTGCAGACGGGACAGGGTGTGAAGGATGAAAAGTCTGTTGTCCGTACAGGTCTACAGACGCAAAAGGTGGAGGCATGGCAGCCATCCTATGCCGCTTATCCATACTTGTATAATATATCCAATGAACGAGCCAGGACATTCTATGAGGGCCAGGGCATGGTGCATGGTGCACCAGCTTTCGAGTTGGCGGGTTTCTCGAAGGGCGGTAAGCAACCGCTCCTCATGCAGTGCCGCCATTGCATCCGCTATTCGCTCGGCTTCTGTGTGAAGCGTGGCGGCAAGAGTCCCAATTGGAAAGAGCCGTTGCATTTGGTGCTTCCCGATGGCAAGAGCTTCAGACTGGAGTTTGCCTGCAAGGAATGTCAGATGAATGTCTATGCAGAATAAACAATGAATATGAAAAGAATCAGTATAATCTTCTTGGGGATGATGCTCGGAGTGTCATCCCTGTTCGCGCAACCGGGATCCGTCCAGAAAGTTGCCAAGAGTGTCTTTACCTTGACCACGTTTAACAAGGACGGTGACATCATCGCTTCCACGCAGGGTGTCTTCATCGATGCCAAGGGAACGGCAATCAGTACATTCAAGCCTTTTGTGGGAGCTGTGAAGGCAACGGTGGTGGATGCCTCCGGGCGTTCGATGGATGTGGATGCGATTATGGGCGCTGACGAACTTTATGATGTGGCGAAGTTCAGGGTGGCAGTTCCCACCTCTGCTGCCAACATCGCCTCTTCAGCAGCTTCCAAGGGCGAGAAAGTGTGGTTGATTCCTTATTCCATCAAGAAACCGGCCTTCCAGCAGGAGGACATTACTGGTGTGGAGAAATTCCATGATGGTTATAATTACTATGTGTTCTCCAACAATGTGCCGGAGAATGCCGTGGGCTGCCCGTTTGTCAATAAGAACGGACAGGTGATAGGTATCATGCATTCTGCCAATGGGGTGGTTACTGCTGTGGATGCCAATTATATCAAGCAACTGAAGGTCACGGGATTGTCTACCCTTGACGCCGCACTCAGGGAGAGTGGAATCCGTACATCCTTGCCCGAAGTGGAACAGGATGCCATCACCATGATGACCTTGAGACGTGGACAGATCTCGACGGAGGAATACCAGAAGTATGCCAACGAGTTTGTGGGGCAATTCCCCTCGTCTGCCTTTGGATATAAGGAGAAGGCTGCGATCCTTTCTGACAAGCAACAGTATGCCGATGCCGACAAGGTGCTGGCGGAGGGAGTGAAGAAGTCTGCCAACAAGGACGAGGCTCACTCCAACTATGCCGATGTCATCTACCAGAAGATTGCCTATCGGGGAGATTCCACTTTTTCAGCCTGGACACTCGACAAGGCGATAGCCGAGGCGCAGCAGGCTTATGCCATCAAGGCGCAGCCTGCCTACAAGCACCAGGAGGCGCAGATTCGTTTCCTGAAGAAAGACTACCTGCAGGCATATGATATGTTCATGGAACTGACCAAGACTCCGATGAACAGTGGTGAGCTGTATTTCGAGGCTGCCCAGGCGAAGAGCCAGTTGAAGGCATCTGACGAGGAAATCAAGGTGTTGCTCGACAGTGCTGTGGCGGTAGGCTCCCGCACGGGTGTCGTTGCTCCGTATTATCTGTCGAGAGGGCAGTTCCTGGATGCTCGGAAACAGTATCGCCTTGCCTTGGCTGACTATAACCAGTACGACTCGCTTGCCCGCCCCATGGATCCTGCGTTCTATTATACCCGCTATAAGTGCGAGATGAACCTCCGTATGTGGCAACAGGCATTGATCGACATAGCCCGTACCTGTTATCTCTCCCCCAAGGAACCGACGTTTTTCGCCGAGTGGGCGAGTCTCGACCTCCGTGTCAAACGTTACGACGAGGGTGTCAGTGCTGCCCAGCAGTGCATTGCACTTGCCCCTGAATATGCCGACGGATATCTGCTCTTGGGATTGTTGCAGATAGAGAAGAAAGACAAGGAGAATGCTCTCAAGAATCTGGAGAAAGCCCGGGAATTAGGTGACTCTCGGGCGGAAGAATACATAAAGAAATGTAAATAATCGGAGAATTATTTGGTAGATTGCAAAAAATGTATTACTTTTGCACTCGCAATTACCGAATAGGTAACCGATATTGGATGGTTCCGTAGCTCAGTTGGATTAGAGCAACAGCCTTCTAAGCTGTGGGTCTTG
>CAVCCB010000073.1:0-9498 GCA_963600595.1 Subdoligranulum sp. APC924/74
GTATCACCAGTATCATGAGCCATCCCTTCAGGGAGTCGGCCCATACCAAACGATTCTCTTGCATTGTCACTTGACGTTTTTTTACCTTTTTACTTTTTTACCTTTAAAAGTCCTTTATTTCCCCAATGCCCACGGCATCTTCCTTTCCATATAGGGAGCCGTAGCCAAACAGAGAGCCATGGTGACAAGAAACACCACCAAGGCACTCACCGTCGCATGACCGCCCAACACCGCAGAGCAGAGCATCTTGACGGGACGGTAAACCAGATGATGCATACAGAGTATCCACATGGTATGCTTCCCCACATAAGAGAACACACCCAGCCACTTCCCCTTCTTCGCCGCCAACGCCTTGCAGAGCAACAGGATGCTCATGCTCAACACCAGGAGCATTGCAAACAGCTCCACAACATTATCACAACCATATCGGTTCACCGAGGCATAGCATTGCACAGGGAAGATGCAGAACAGCGCATAGCCCAACAAGGATGCCACCAGACATTTCGAGGAGCCAAAACTTTCCAATAAATTTATTTTACGAATCTCATACCCTGCCGCAAAGAACACCACAAACGTCAGAGACGTGTCCAGGTTGCACGGCAGGTCGATGTTTTTCGATGCGAGAAAATACCCCCCCCCTACCGTGGCGGCATACATACACCACCGCAAGTATTCCTTCCTTGCCAAGGTGCGTACGGCAAACACCATCAACTGTATCTCGAAGAGACTCAACAAGAACCATAGCGGTCCATTGAAGTACTGCTTCTGTGTGAAGCAGTCCAGGATGCCCCTTGCCTCCGTCAAAGCGGTGAAGGAGGGCTTCACTGTCACCATCAGATAGTAGAGGGCATAGCTTGCCACATAAAACACCAGGAACGGCACGAGCAACGTGCGCACCTTCTTCATCAAGAAGTCGCCCCAC
Organism: Subdoligranulum sp. APC924/74; assembly: GCA_963600595.1. Lineage (GTDB taxonomy): Bacteria > Bacteroidota > Bacteroidia > Bacteroidales > Bacteroidaceae > Prevotella. The sequence goes on from CAVCCB010000073.1 coordinate 923, forward strand.
GGCATATCGTCATGATAAAAATATCCTGACAGCAGGAAGAACAGCACCACCTTGGCGGCAAACAAATGGGGCAATGGCTCTGGCACGCCGGTATGTATCATTACGACCAGCAGCATGCACAGCCCTTTCGCCACGTCCATATACACGACTCTATCCTTACCCATGCTTCCGTTCTATCAGCTCGTTGTAAATCTCAATATGCCGCTTGTAGCATTGCTCGGGCGAATACGCACGCAGGAACTTGTCATGCACGTTCTTCGCAAGCCAGTCGTTTTCACGGATCGCCCTGCGAATGGCATCCCGCAGGCCGGCGATGTCCTCCACATCAAACCTCACAATCTCGTCATCCGTGAACAGCTCGTCATACACGGGAAGCCTGGAGCATACCACCGCCTTCCCCAACGAGGTTGCCTCCAGCATCGCCAAGGGGAAGCCCTCCGAATAGCTGGGCATGACGAACACATCGGCATACTTCAGATAACGGGAGCCATTGGGCTTCCTGCCCACGAACAACACCCTGTCCTCCACACCCTTCGCCTTTGCCAGCTGCTCCAACGCCGTCTTCTCCGGTCCATCGCCCACCACGCAATACTTTACCCGTTCCAACCCGGTGAGAGCCTCGATGACCTGCCACAACGCTTTTATCTTATTCAAGCCGCTTACGGAACACAGCATCGTGTCCTCGCCCTTGAACTGCAACACCTGTCGTTTCTCCTCCTCATCCAAGTCCTTCGTCCAGTCCACCTCTCTGCTGTTGTATGCATAGGTCAGCTTCCCCTTGGGCAAGTATTTCCCATAAAAACTCTGCATATGCTTGCTCAACAGGATGACCTGGTCATCCCTCATCGTCGCCAACAGCCCGATGTTCGATTGCATCTTGGCCTTGAATCCATGCTCGGCATTCCTGTAGCCATGGATGGTGGTGCAGGTCGGCGTCTTGCCAAAGAGGGGCTTGTGGAGCAAGACATACAGGTCTGGACGAACACCATGAGTGTGGATGACATCGAAACGGGAGAAGTCCATCGGGGTAGTCATGGAGATGCGGGTAGTCTTGCAGGGGAAGGGCAGCTCCACCCTGTCGTCAAAGTAAAACACCTCCACCTGATGTCCGTGCGCCATCATCAGTTTCACCAAGTCAAACGCCACAACTATCGGACCGCCATTGACCAACGAAGACAATATATAAGCTATTTTCATACGTTTTTATCCATTAATTTTAATACCAAATTTTCCTTGCAAAGGATTGTAATGCAAGGGTTTGAAAAACAGATTCTTAAGCAGCCTTTTTACCCCCCCTCACTCTATTTGACAAGGGCTCAGCCTCCCCATGCCGCAGTCGGGTAGCCCTGACAGCCTGCTTATGGAAGAAATCATAATCCTCCACACGCTCCCACTGTACATAGATTTTAGTCCTCATGGCGGGAGCTGTCAGATATTTATACACCAATGCAGAATACACAGCCTGGTCATGCCTGCTCTCGATGAATCCAGGCACCTGCAGGGAGCGTTCCTCCTCCGTCACATCCATGGCAAACTCGGGATGACGGATCATCATATCCCGCCACTCCCTGATAAATTGTAAGGTAAAGTCACTTATTATTATTATTATTGGATCTGCCTGAAATTGACACAATGTCAGCCATCCATTCATATTCCCAGAGAAATGGTCTGCCAGTTCCTTCCTCGTCCACTTGTAGTTTTGTTGGAAGATCAGCTGCGCTATCATATCATGGCGGTCAAGGACATTCCATATCTTTTTCCATTCCTTCGATTCATAGACCGAGCATCCCGCATCGCAATAAACTATCTTGTCCCCCTTCTCGTGCATCAGCATCACCTTGTAGATGACATCAGGCTTCCAGCTCCACAAGCCGCCGCCACGTTTCACGTTGATAATATCGGAGGCGAGCAGTTCCTCCGACAAGTCTTCACGCCCGAAGGAATAGATATAGTCAAACTCCCCCGTAGAGCGGGCCTGCTCCACCAGCCTCGCCTTCGCAGCCTCGTAGCCGGCGTCGCCGTAGGTTATAAAAATGTGTGACATAATACTTCTTATTTTTTAGTTTCAAAAACGATCCTTCGCATTGATAAACAGCCAATCATAATCATAACCCTCTGTCAAGGTCAGGGGAACAGGCTGGAACAACCGCCAGTAATCTGACAACAGTATCTGGTTACGATGGGTATATACGTCAAAGCCGCCTATCAAAAGGCAGGCAAGAATCAGCACAAAACCTTGCCAAACCTTGGGTATGTATCCCTTGGCTTCCTCCTCCAGGTAGATGAAAACCGAGAAGGTCTGGACCAGCACCGTCAATCGCTGCGCAAGAGTAAAGGCTGTGTATGACAAACTGAACATCAGGAGGAACGCAAGGAGTACACGTCCCCATAAATGCCGATTGTCATATTGCTTGAAGAACAAGAATATCAGAGGCAAGAGAAACAAGCGCTGCCCCCAATGGTAGGCAATTGCCGTGATTCTCAAAGTATGTCCAACCTGCCTTCCCCAGGTGCCATCACCCAGATAGCCTTGACCTGCAAGGTCACGACTTTCGAGGTATTGCTGCGCATAGTTCTGAACGGGAAGCGAACAGAGCGCCAGCACGACGAGCAACAGCAATGCCGTTTTCTTTTCAATTCTCAAATGCAGCACCAGTATGGTGAACAAGGCAAAATACAACAAGGAATAATGGATGAAAGATGCGCATAGTACGAGCACCAACCCACCTATTCTCACATTCTTGTCGATATAGAGATGGAAGCCATACATCATGAAGACGGCAGCAAATCCAAATCTCACGCCTCCCACCATGAGAATAAAAGGGAAAACCGCAACATAACAGAAATATCGCAATATCACCTCCCTCGGAGAATATTCCACTTCCATATTGTCAACCTTATCTAAGAATATCCCGTTGATCAGGCAGAATCCAATGAAGGCGATGAAAAACGTGAAGAAGCCGAACGGAATGTGAAGGTTGGCAAATATCCAAAGCAGACAGTTCATGACGAAGTCATTTCGTGCGAAAGCATGATTGAACACAGACTCCAAAGTCTGACCGTCAAACCGATAATACATATATGCGTAGGATGCCAAATCAGAGACGGGAGCCAACATGAAGCCCAAAAGCCCCATGAAAAAGGCAAATACAAAGTACGCACCCCTCCTGTCCTTTAGCATTCCGTCCACGATAAAGAAGAGGGAAAGTACCGGACAGATGAGAAAGGTGCCCAACAAACCCGCAAAGTAACCGGAATCCTCCAGATTCCTACCGAAATATCTTAATGTCATAAATCAATTCTTTCAACAATAAATTTATAAAGCTTCTCTATCATCCATGCAATCATATAGCTGGAAACAACAACAAACGAAAAGATCAATATGGGTATTCTCAAACCATAAGTAAAATCGCTGAGATAATAGATCGAGACAAACGTATGTGTCAGCCACATCGTCGCAGACATATTGCCCAGGATTAGCAAGAGCTTGGGATGAGAGCCACCAAAGCCCCCCAATATGCAGCAAGAAAAGACGACCGCAATAAATGGGTCAAACAACCCCTGTGGCCATAGGGCTTTCATAACGAACAGGAGCATGAGGAGAATCCCCCCCCCATACCTGTAACACTTTTTCCCAGAACACATTTTTGCCTTCCACAGGATGCCTTTCTGGGCGCAAATGATGCCCAGGGCAAAAGGCAGCAACAAGATACAAACTTGCTGCACGAGAACAGGTATACCGGTTGCCAATCCCTTAAAGATAAGGAACTTAATTGCAAAATAGCAAAGCGATACCAGCACAGCCATACCGACTCTACACCGCCCGACACACTTCAATATCAATTCCGAGAAAATCAATATAAGCAGGTAAGGACGCAAGAACCACCACTCATAATTTCCCTCATAACCCAACAAGTATTTCCAACAATTTGAAAATGAAAAATCCCAGTTCAATTCAGGGAAAAAATAAGAGAAAGGGTAGAGACAAATCGCAGCCACACCTATCAACAGACATAGCTTAAAACATTTCTTGGGGATTCCAATACAGCCCCTTTTCTGATAAACGATGCAATATCCATATCCACTCAAGAATATATACAGATGCACACAGATACTGCAAAAGTGGGAGGCAAGGAACGTCAATTGATGCCCAAACACATGGATGTCAATCATCTGGCTATATGCAGCAAGCCCCACTGCCCTTCCCCCAAAGACGTGCAAGAACACCATGATGAGGATTGCCAATCCTTTCAGGAGCGCAGTATCATCTTTCGATATGAACCTGTCTGTTGAAATTAACGTCATCTCACTCAGCTTTTTTACGATAAATACTATACACTGCCTTGGATACGGATGGGGTGGCAAAGAATGCAAGGAGCAATTTCACCCTTCTCTTCAGAGGCAGTGAGAAAAATATGGAAGGTTTCAGCAGCTTTCCATATATACGCATTCCTATCCATCTGCTATAGAACCGCTGTTCAATCATCCATGACACGAAATCCGCCTGCAACATATAGCAGCATTGGGGATATATCGCATAGAATTTATCCATGCAAAAACTGATGACCCTCTGGCAGTCCTCTATCTTGGAATTGTCTATCCTTTGGTTCAGGGAGTTCGCATTGACACCAATGGTGTAATGATAGAATGCCTTGTTCAGATAGGCTATCTTGATATCATGCGATGCCAGCAGGACGCTGACACAAAAATCCTCCTTATAATTGAGACCTTCAAAGAAACGGATATTATATTCGTTGTAACAAACTCGGCGGACGAGTTTGTTCCAACAACTGCCGTGCAGTTGTTGGAACAACTCACGGAACACCGTGTCGTGGTCCAAGGCGGAAGGTCTCTGGGGCAGATACCGCTGTCGGTCGCCCTTGTTCTCATAGAAGTCGCAGATCACCATGTCTGCGTCCTCCTCTTTCGCCTTGGCGTAGAGTTCCAGAAGCATATCCGGCTCCACCCAGTCATCTGGGTCGGCATGGATCACATACTCGCCACGTGCATTGTCAAGACCTTTCTGCCTCGCCATACTCACGCCGGAGTTCTTCTGGTGAAACACTCTCACCCTGTCATCCTTGCGTGCATATTCATCACACATTTCGCCGCTGCGGTCGGGGCTGCCGTCGTCTATCAGGAGGATTTCGAAGTCCTTGAAAGTCTGCGCCAACAGGCTGTCCACGCAGCGATGGAGATATGCTTCCGCCTTATATACAGGCACAATCACACTTATTTTTGGATTCTGTTCCATATTTTGTTTTTAGTCATTTCAATCTATGGCAGAGATGACAGACTGGATATAAGAGTCGACATGACAATCGCCTTCCGGCATGAAATTCGCCTCGTTTACCGCCTTTCCTGGCACGGGACACTTATTCTTGGCTCCCATCAGAAACCAAGAGTACTCCACGTCCACGTGTCCGATGTCTATCGCCTGATATCCCATCCTTGCCAAGTCATAGCACAAGACCGTGGCCGTCATGCCCAGTGCCGCAAGCACAAGTCCATCCTTCGGTACATTCGTCACCACAGCCTCCATAATCTTGTCATATTTCTCAAATGCATTTCTGGGGGGGGCAATGATGCGTTGCACCGACAAGGCATTGTCGAAAAGGTCGTTTCCCACACCCAGGCGAGAGCAACGGCCCTCCACGATATATATATGCCTGTCCTGCCAAATTCTTTTCAAGAAGGAAATCACCTCAGGCACACGGCTTTTGTCCCTCATGTCCATATAGAACCGGGTGAAGTTTGTGTCAAAATAAGTCCTGTTCCGATTGACGACAGACATGATGAACCTATGGTAATGCTTGCAGAACGGATACAAAAATCCATTTGCGTCATTTGTCAAGATTGCATCATCCATAAAAGCATAGGGGAGACAGACAATATGATTATCAAGTCCCGAATGCAACACTTCCTTCAACCTTTCTCCCAAGAACTGGTTGGGAGCCTGGAAACCATTGCCGCTGTTGTTCATTACCCTGAACTCACCGTCACCAAACCTGGAGACTGAACATTTGTTCTTTTGGATATAGTCTATGGTAGATAACGTGTCCTTAATCTTAATTTGCGCATCCTTCACAAAAGACTTATATCCAAAATAATCATAGTGGCGCTTCATGGGAAGAAGCAAGCGACGCAAGGTTCTCCACATCCAAGATTTCTTCATATGTTATTTCTTTTTTTATTGTGACACGACCAGTCGTGCCTTAATCATTTCCTTTTTAATAATAATAAAAGCCGCCACAGGCAATATGCCTCCCGATAGAAGCCCAAGCAAGATAGATAGATGAACAAGGGTTTCTTTGCCATGTGCACAAAGCAATACTTGCGATAAGGCCTGCATTTCTCCTTGTATTCACTATTGGAGAAAAGCCGTCCGTCGAAAGCGGCGGCAAGCACTTCATAGCCGACAACAGCTCTGGCAGTCTCTTCGACCGCAGTTCCCTTCAGTGCCCCCCCATCAGATCCACCAGGCGAGCGAAACTCGTCAAAACGCTTCGCCTGTTGGCGCACAATCGAGTTGGTATTGCTGAATTGGTCATAATGATAGAAAGCCTTGGGCAGGTACGCCACCTTGATGTCGTGTGCCAGCAGAGCAGCATTGACATACAGGTCTTCCCAGCATGTAATGCCTTCAGGGAAGCGGACATTATATCTGTTGTAACAAACTCGGCGAACGAGTTTGTTCCAACAACTGCCGTGCAGTTGTTGGAACAACTCGCAGAGCACCGCCTCATGGCGGAGGCTGCTGGGGCGCTGGCTACTGTAGATCTGCCGCCTGGGATAGTTGGCGTAGTAGTCGCAGATCACCATGTCTGCGTCCTCCTCCTTCGCCTTGGTATAGAGTTCCTCCAGCATATCAGGCTCCACCCAGTCGTCAGGGTCGGCATGGATCACATACTCGCCACATGCCTCGTCAAGACCTTTCTGCCTCGCCATACTCACGCCGGAGTTCTTCTGGTGAATCACCCTCACCCTGTCATCCTTGTGTGCATACTCATCACAGATTTCGCCGCTGCGGTCGGGGCTGCCGTCGTCTACCAGGAGGATTTCGAAGTCCTTGAAAGTCTGCGCCAACAGGCTGTCCACGCATCTTTCCAAATAAGCCTCCGCTTTATATACCGGCACGATGACCGAAACTTTTATGTTCTTCATCTGTTTCTTTCTTTATAGTTCTTTTACTGAAGTTTTTCAAACACCTTTCCTGCCGTCTCCTTCAGCGCCTCCCTGCGTGCATTCACCTTCTCCCAGTCGATGGGAGCGGAGGAATCCGCCTCGCCTGCCGTCTCCACCAGCCTGTCCTCCAGGCCGAACATGGCGAGGAGCGAGTGGATGCGGGCGAGGCCGCGGTTCTTGTTGCCCAACACATAGAAGGGCTTGTTGAAGATGATGGAGAAGGCACAGGCGTGGAAGGAGTCGGTGACCACCATGGCGGCGTCACGGAATCCCTGGAGCCATGACTCCACGCTGGGCTGGATGCGCTCCTCCAGGGGAGCCTCGAAGCCTTCCTCGCAACGGGAGTTGGCACGGAAGGAGTGTTTTCCCGTCAACTGCTCCAGACGTTCCAGAATCTGGCGTTTCCCCTCGGTCCAGTCAAGGACGTAAGTGAGGATCTCGCCCTTGTGGGGCGTGGAGTCATCGCCTATCAGTGCCTCGTAGTCAGTGCGGTCGAGGAGCATCGTGGGGTCGAGTACATGCATGGCATCCACGCCGAGATGCTTGCGGCAGAGATCCACGCCCGACGACTCTCGCACGGTGATGGTGTCAAACTGCTTGGCAAGCCGCGCGCACACCTCCGTCTGCTTCCCGGTATATTCCCAATGGTCCACGCCAAAGGAGGCGGCGTAGGCGATGCGCCTCACGTCCCATCCCTCGGCGAAGCGGAGGAAGGCGTCCTCGATGTCACCCCAAGCAAAGCACGGCCGCCATATCTGGTCGCTGCCCACCACGAAGGCATCGTAGTCGCCCTGCCGGATGTTGCTGTACTTGCCATAGTCGCGGTACGGGATATGCCTCTCAACGAACCTGAACGTATTCTGGATAATCACAGGCCACTCACGACTCATCCTCTTCTCATGGAAGACGCAGATGCGCCTGCCGAAGACGTATTTCAATATCGCCCGCTTGGCATATACCAATGGCATGAGCCACCGCCTGTGCCTTCCGCTGTCGCTCCTATACACCACCTCCACCTCGTGACCCATGCCTTGCAGCACCTGACAGAGGGCATACGCCTGCAGCAGTCCGCCATAGTTGGCGTATGGCGGGATTGTTATGATTCCTATCTTCATTGGTTGTAATCAGTTTTTGTCATTGTTTCTTTACCATGTGCTTGACAGTTCGCATACCCTTGTCACCCAATATTGCCCTTACGATTCTCTTCGCCATCCGTATCATTCTGCGGTATAGCGGCACATGCAGGCAGACTGCCACGGCCTGCTCCACGGTCCTTCCTTGTGATGTCAGCGAGAAGAACAGGCTGCGCTTGGGGAGCATCCTGACGCTGTGGGCGTAGCTGCCGTTGGAGCGGTGCACCACTTCCATTGTGGAGGGCAGGGTGTCGAGGT
>CAVCCB010000074.1:0-9309 GCA_963600595.1 Subdoligranulum sp. APC924/74
CGCGTAGACCGCTTCATGAACCGTTACGGTAAGTTGAAGAAGTAATATACCTTTTTAATTAAGGATATATTATCTGTAGAATAAGTTAAAGTGCGTTCCGCGTAGTTGCATATACGTCGGAGCGCACTTTTTTTTGTGTTTATCTTCTGCTGTTCAGCTTCGACATGGTGCCCTTGAGAGGCTGGAAGGTGGCTCCCTTGCCGAAGGATGCCGATGCCTTGGCTGCCTTGGTGGATGTCTGGTTCTTGCGCTCCAGGTCGATGTAGATGATGTCGCCCTTCACGGTGCCTGTGCCTATCATGTAGCCATAGAACGTGTCCGTGTTCTTGCCGCTCTCTGAGCCCAGGTGGAATCCTGCCTGTGACGAGCCGTAGTCCATCACGAAGGTGGCGCCGGAGTTGGTGTACTTGATGTAGATGTCGCCGTTGTCCTCGATGTACCAGGAGAACTCCAGGGTCTTGGTGGTGCCCGTGGCGTAGCCGCTGGAGTCGAGTTCGTAATCGGTCTCCACGCCGCTTCCGCTGAGTGCGTTCTGTGAGTTGTTGTACTGGAAGAACTTCATGTTGGTGCCGAAATTCTCCGTGGTTCTCGACTCGTTGTCGTCGTTGATGTAGGAGTAAGTCATCATTCCCTCCCATTCTCCGCAGAGGGTCTGCGCCATCAGGGTGAGGCTGTTGTCCTCGGAGCCTTGCTGGTTGTCGTTCCATGAGTTGTCGTTCCATCCCCAGCTGCTGTTGCCGTAGTCGCCGTACCAGGCGTAGGGGTCGCGCCAGCCATAACCGTGGTCCCAGTGGTCGTTGTCGCAACCCGTGAGACCAAATGACAAGGCTGCTGTCGCAGCCATTGTCATCAGAAATTTGAGTTTTTTCATTTTATCTGTTCTTTAGTCCTTTTGGTTCTCTTTTATTTGATCACCACTTCCCTCTTGGGCATGATGCTGTCGGAGGTGCTCGTCACGGAGTCAATCCCGGTGGGAGTTTCATTGTAATAGTAGTCGCGCCAGTTGTAGGAGGAGCCGTACTTGGTGAGGCTGAAATCCGCCTTGTTGCCGTTGGCTGCCTCGATGGTGCCGCGGAAGTAATTGTCGCTGATGCTGTAGTTGTAGATGATTACATCGCTGCTGCCGTCTGCGAAGGTGATGTAGATGTTTCCGTTGCGCACGGTCCAGTTGAAGCGGGTGGAAGGCCGGTAGCTGTAGTTGCCCCAGTAGTTGTTGTCATAGAAGTCTGTCCAGTAGCCGGTGCCGGAGTAGAGACCGTCGTTCTGGTCGAACTCGATGATGGAGTAGACCGACTCATAGCTGCCGTAATAGATGTACATGTTGCCCTTCCAGGTTCCGTCGAGTGTATAAGCCACCTCCGAGTCCTTGTCGCATGAGGTGAAAGACAGGCTGATGATTGCCATGACGGCTATCATGAGGATTGATGAGATTTTTTTCATAATTCTTGTTCTTTTTTATGTTAATGTTTCTTTTCTCGATGCAAAGATACGGCAATAAATGATGAAGGCAAAGGAAAAAGTAGATTATTTTCAGGGAATTTCCCTATTTTTGGGGAGATTTCCCTAAAAACTGTTGTATTTATCAAAAAAAATGATTAATTTTGCTACTGATTTTTGAGACTTTATCACTATTGTTGAATCATCTAAATGAGAAATAAAGACGATATGACCCTCAAACGCACCTTTGCCACGGCGGCAATGGCAGTATTCTGTGCATTGCTCTCTTGGGCTGAGCCATATTGCGACATCCGCAAGTTCTCCATCCTCGACGGCCTCGCCGCCAACAGCATCTCCGACCTGAAGCAGGCGCCGGACAATCTCATGTGGTTCGCCACGTGGAACGGACTGTCCTATTACGACGGCTACTCGTTCCATACCTTCCGCGACGCCCCCGACGGGCAGGACATACTCAGCACCAACCGCATCGAGGCAATCTATCCCAACACCAGCAACGACATCTGGTGCGTCACCAGCGACCATCGTGTCTGCGTCTACGACACCCACCAGTGCAGCTTTGTCAACGTGGGCGCAGAGCTGGAGCAGAAATTCGGCATAGAGATTCGCGTGAGGGGCATCTACTGCCTCAAGAACAAGGTGACCTGGATCGAGCTGGAAAACACCGACTATATCATCCGCATCCCCAGCGACACCTACCTGAGGGAGAGGAATGCAGAACTCATCAAGGTGGGCAAGAACGGATTCCGCGGCGGAAAAATCTGGTACATCCGCCTCGACCCCAAGGGCCGCGAGTGGATCCTCTCCGACAAGGGCACCTACATCTATAACAAGAAATTCTCCACGCCGCTGCCCTTCAAGTGGATCCGTGAGGTGGGTAACGACATCTTCTTCGCCACGGCGGACGGCAAGCTCGCCATCTACGACAACCACAACCGCTTCTCCATGCTGCCGCTGCCCGCCGGCGTGACACGCATCAACGAGCTGAAGCACACCAGTTACCAGCTCCTGGTGGCTACCGACCAGGGGGTGGTCATCTACAATCCGCGCAACTTCACCTCCGAGCTGGTCAACGTGCAAAGTCCCAGCCAGCCCGTGGCAGAGGTGAAGAAGATGTACGTGGACGCAAAGGGACTGATATGGTGCTTCACCGAGGGCCATGGCGTCACCCTCGTCAATCCCGAGACAGGAGCCAAGTCGTGGCTCTACGCCGACGCAGAGAACCCCGCCGACCGCACCACGAGCGACAACTTCTTCATCATGCAGGACGAGCACAACACGCTGTGGGTGATTCCCAACCAAGGCACCTTCTGCTATTTCGACCGCAAGACGGGGCAGCTTGTGCCCTACCTGCTCAGGAGCAACTCCTCGGGCAACTACCGCATCCCGCGCATTTCCAAGTTCCTGGTGTCAGACCAGGGCATCCTCTGGGTGACGGGCAGGCAAGACCTCACACAGATCAACTTCAAGTACCACACCTACAAGCTCGATAAGTTTGACGGCGTGGATACCCAGGTGCGCGCCCTGCTGCTGGGCAGCAGAGGCAGGTACTGGACAGGCTTCTACAACGGGTGCCTGAAGCTGAGCGACAAGAACCACGAACAGATAGGCTATCTCACACCCGACGGACAGTTCTCGCCCGCGCCGGTGCAATTCTCCAACCACGGCATCTACGCCCTCTACGAGGACACGCACCGCCGTTACTGGATAGGCACCAAGGGCGACGGTCTCTATCTCTTCGCCGACGGCAAGGTGCAGCACTTCACCTGTGATGCCGCCGACCCGCTCTCGCTGCCGAGCAACAACATCTATGACGTGGCACAAGACCGGAATGGCAACATCTGGGTGGCTACCTACGGAGGCGGACTGGCACTGGTGAGGGAGCAGGAGGGGAGAGTCTTCTTCCTTAACAGGCGCAAGGGGCTGAACTGGTTCAAGGATTCCAAGTTCGCGAAAACACGGACGATAGACTGCACCGCCAACGGCGAGGTGCTCGTGGGAACCGTGGACGGACTCGTCGCCTTCTCCGACAACGTGACCGACTTCTCCAAGCTGAAGCTCTATACCAGCCAGCATCGGCAGAACGACACCTCCAGTCTTTGGGCAAACGATGTCAACTCCGTGCTGGTGCGCAGGGACGGCAAGGTGAGCGTCACCACCCTGGGCGGCACGCTGCAGAGGGTGGAGCAGAAGAACCTGCTTGCCGACAACCTGAAGTTTGACAACAACGAGCAGATGGACCCCAACGAGGGCATCGTGCAGGGACTCGTGGAAGACAACCGTGGCTGCATCTGGGTCATCAGGGAGTCGAGCATCGACAAGTACGACCCCGTGACCCACAAGATGGAGGTGTATGGAGCCAACGACTTCGACCTGAACATGACGTTCACCGAGGCGAAGCCCATCCACGACCCTGCCACCGACGACATCACCGTGGGCACCCCCATGGGCAGTCTCACCTTCAATCCGCTGACGCTCACCAAGACCGACTACCAGCCCCAAATCGTCTTTACCACCCTGCGCTACAACGGAGAGGCGGAGGCGGTGCCCATCCTGCATTGCAAGAAGCTGGAGATTCCCGCCAACAAACGCAACCTGAGCATCAGCTTCGCCGCCCTCGACTACACCCGCCGCTACAGGACCTATTACAGCTACCGCATCGAGGGAATCACCCCCGAGGGGGAATGGGTCAAGCTGGGCGGAAGCAATGTGCTCTCGTTCAACCGAATCCCCAACGGCGACTATATAATAAAGGTGAAGGCAACCAACACCCACGGCGTGTGGGGCAAGAATATCGCCGAGCTGCCCATCACGGTAAACCCCACCTTCTGGGAGAGCGTATGGGGAAAAATCCTGATCTTCCTCCTCATCTGCGGTGCCCTCGGCGGCGTGTTCTACAGCTACAACAGCCGCCAGAAAGAGAAGATGAACCACGACCTCAGCGTGATGAAAAATGAGTTCTTCAGCAAAGCGTCGCACCAGCTCCGCACACCGCTCGCCCTCATCGGAGGCCCCGTGACAACGGTGCTTGACAAGGAACAGAACCTGAGCGAGGAGAGCAGGAATCTGCTGAAAATCGTGCTGCGCAACGCCAAGGAGATGCTGGAAATGCTCAACAAGATACTGAAGTTCGACAACAACGCCAACTTCTATACCAACGACGGCCTGCAGGCGATTGGCTCCGGGGCATCCGCCACGGCAGTCGTGTCGGACAACACGGTGGATGATGCCAACGCCAAGCAATACCTGGAGGAAATCAAGGCTGACGAAACGGCGGAACAAGGCAGCAAGGACGAGAAGAAAGACAAGGACTTCACCATCCTCGTCGTCGAGGACAACGCCGACCTGCGCCAGTTCCTCTACGCCATCCTACATCCGCAGTACAACATCCTGATGGCGGAGAACGGAAAGGTGGGTCTGTCTATGGCGCGCAAGATGGTGCCCGACTTCATCCTCACCGACGTGACCATGCCCGTGATGGACGGCATCACGATGATCCATAACATCAAGCAGGATCCCGACATCTCCCACATCCCCATCATCATCCTCTCCGCCAAGGCGAGCGTGGAAGACCAGCTCAAGGGATTCGAGGAAGGCATCGACGGCTACCTCACCAAACCCTTCTCGGGCACCTATCTGAAAGGACGCATTGAGGCGGCAATCAACCGCCGCAGCTCCCTTCAGCAGGAAATCCTGAAGAAGATAGAGGAGCAGGACAACCAGATGCTGCTCACCACCCGCAACCCCTTCCAGCAGCAGCTGGAACAGGCGGCACTGCGCAAGGAGAATGCCGGGCAGGCTGCACCGGCACGCACCCTGCAACTGGGCGAACCGGGCGAGGAGCGCAGCATCCTCAACATCACCATCAAGGACAAGACCACGGAGAAAATCTTGAGGTTCATCACCGAGAACATGGCGAACCCCGACCTCAAGATCGATGACATCGCACAGGCGATGGGCATGAGCCGCAGCGTGCTCTATGGCAAGATCAAGACCGCCGTGGGCATGACCCCCATCGACTTCGTAAGGCACATCAGGATCATGAGGGCGACGGAACTGTTGCGGCAGACCGACGACACCCTCGCCAACATCGCCTTCACCGTGGGCTTCAGCGATCCCAAGTACTTCTCCAAGGTGTTCAAGAAAGAAATGGGCATTATTCCGAGCGAATTTAGGGAACGTACCAAATAAAACTTAAAAATATCGAAGATTGAGGTTGCTTTTCGTAAAAAATTAGTAACTTTGCATGGAATATCAACAATAGATAAATAATAAAAAAAGGATATAGACAAAAAATGAGAACTGTTTACGAATATTCTGTCAAAGACAGGAAAGGTAAGGATGTTTCCTTGAAGGAGTATGCCAACGAAGTGCTGCTGATCGTCAACACAGCCACCAAGTGCGGGTTCACACCACAATACGAGGAACTGGAGAAACTTTATGAGACCTACCACTCGCAGGGCTTCGAGGTGCTCGATTTCCCTTGCAACCAGTTTGGCCAGCAGGCTCCAGGCACCGACGAGAGCATCCATCAGTTTTGCAAGCTCACTTATAACACCGAGTTCTCACGCTTCAAGAAGGTGAAGGTGAACGGTGACGATGCAGCGCCCCTCTTCAAGTTCCTGAAGGAGACCAAGGGCTTCGCCGGATGGGACGAGAGCCATCCCCTCTATCCCGTGCTCGACAAGATGCTCAGCGAGGCAGACCCCAACTACAAGGAGAGCGCCGACATCAAGTGGAACTTCACCAAGTTCCTCATCAACAAGAAGGGCCAGGTGGTGGCAAGATTCGAGCCTACAGAGAAGTTCGAGAACATCGCCAAGCAGATCGAGGAACTCCTGAAGCAGTAAAACAAACAAGGCTTTTCATGTATTTATATAACTTGTTAAGATGTAACAATGACTAAATGCGGAGTGGCGTGAACTTTCTTGAAGAGGGTTTCACGCCACTTTCTTTTTTTATATCTATTATCTGGAAATGGAACGGAAAGACTTAACCAAGGGCAGTATCCTGGGCAACGTGATGACCTTCTCGCTGCCATATATGCTGGCTTATTTCTTGCAGATACTCTACGGTCTCGCCGACCTCTTCGTCATCGGACAGTATTGCGACGTGGACAGCACCACGGCGGTTTCGAACGGGGCGCAGGTGATGTATCTGCTCACCTGCGTGGTCATCGGACTGGCAATGGGCAGCACGGTGAGGACAGCACGTGCCGTGGGAGCCGGAGACAATGCACGCGTGGCACGGATTGTGGGCAATACGGCGACGATGTTCCTCTGTCTGAGTGTGGGGCTGAGCATCGTGCTGCTGTGCTTGCGGAGTAGTATCGTGTCGATGATAGATACGCCTGCCGAGGCGGTGGACAGTACGATGGACTATCTTACGGTGTGCTTCATCGGCATCCCTTTCATTATGGCTTACAACATTATCGCTTCCATCTTCCGCGGCATAGGCGACTCGAAGAGTCCGATGTATTTCGTTGCCATTGCCTGTGTGGTGAACATCCTGCTCGACTATCTCTTCATCGGCTGCTTCGGATGGGGAGCCAGGGGAGCGGCACTGGGTACCACGCTCTCGCAGATGACGAGTGTGGCGTTCGCCCTTGTGGCAATCCGCCGCCACCGCTCTGTGTTTGGTGTGACGCGCAAGGATTTCAAGCCCCACAAGGCTACTATGCTCGACATCCTGAAGATCGGCGTGCCGGTGGCGATGCAGGACGGTTTCGTGCAGATAGGCTTCCTTGCCATCATGGTCATTGCCAACGGTAGGGGACTCTATGACGCTGCCGCCGTGGGCATCGTGGAAAAGTTCATCGGACTGCTCTTCATCGTTCCCTCGGCAATGCTCTCCACCGTCTCCGCTATCGCCAGCCAGAACATCGGTGCCATGCAGATGGGGCGTGCCCGGCAGACGATGAAATGCGCCATGGCAATCACGGCTTCCTATGGTTTTATCGTGGCATTCATCCTGCAGTTCATCCCCGGCTTGGCAGTGCAGGTCTTCACCGACGACGTGCACGTCATTGCCTTGGGAGCCGAGTATCTGAGGGGCTACGCATGGGACTGCTGCCTTGCAGGCATCCATTTCTGCTTCAGCGGTTTCTTCACGGCTTGCGGCTATTCCATCATCTCCTTCGCCCACAACTGCGTCTCCATCTTCACGGCGCGCCTCCCCCTGGCTTATCTTGCCTCGGAGATGTATCCCGACACCCTCTATCCCATGGGACTCGCCACCTGCTTCGGATCCTTTGTGTCTGTCGTGATTTGCGCCGGAGTCTATTGGTGGATGTCGAGGAGAAAGATACTCCAATAAAAAAAGGGAGACAAGCATAATCTCATAGTGCTTGTCTCCCTTTTTAAATAAGAACGTTAATTCTGTCTTTACTTCGTTTCTTGCTCTTCCTGCATGTCGAGGAACTGGTTGTCCTTGTCGTAGAATTCATACTGGAGGAACGCCAGTTTCTGCGATGGAATCACATTGAGTCCAAATCCATACTTGAACTGCCATCTGCGCTTCAATGAGAAGAAGCCCTTGTTGATGAAGGCTGCAACGTATGGGTTGACAAACAGGTTGAATTTCTTGACTCCAATCTTGTTGACCAGTCGGTCAATCTTCCTTTCCAGCTGGTCGGTGAACAGGATGCTCGACCTGATCTTGCCCGTGCCGAAGCAGGTGGGGCAAGTCTCCTCCACGTTCACGTCCATAGCCGGGCGCACACGCTGGCGGGTGATCTGCATCAGTCCAAACTTGCTCAGCGGCAGAATGTTGTGCTTGGCGCGGTCTTTCTGCATGTTCTTGCACATTCGCTCATAGAGCAGCTGCCGGTCTTCGGCAAGGTGCATGTCGATGAAGTCGACCACGATGATGCCTCCCATGTCGCGGAGTCTCAGCTGGCGCGCCAGCTCGTCTGCGGCACCCAGGTTCACGTCGAGGGCATTTGCCTCCTGCCCGTTCTCGCGGGTGCGGTTGCCACTGTTCACGTCGACAACGTGCAGAGCCTCAGTGTGCTCAATGATGAGGTAGGCGCCATGCTTGTAGTTAACCACACGTCCGAAGCCCGACTTGATCTGCTTCGTGATGTTGAAGTTGTCGAAGATAGGCACCTTGCCGGTGTAGCGCTTGACTATGCCCGCCTTTTCAGGGGCTATTAGAGAAACATAGTCCTTCACCTCGTTCAAGACCGCCTCGTCGTTGACGTAGATATTCTCGTATGACGGGTTGAACAGGTCGCGC
The DNA here is from genome assembly GCA_963600595.1 of Subdoligranulum sp. APC924/74. Classification (GTDB taxonomy): domain Bacteria; phylum Bacteroidota; class Bacteroidia; order Bacteroidales; family Bacteroidaceae; genus Prevotella. The sequence goes on from CAVCCB010000074.1 coordinate 8,692, forward strand.
AGGAGGGCTACTGCCCTTCCGGTCTCCTCATAGGCGAGCTGTGGGCGCTGCTGCGTCTTCTGCACCTTGGTGATGGCGTCCTCCCAACGCTTCACCAGTACGCGCATCTCGGCGTCAAGCTCAGCCACGCGCTTGCCTTCCGCCACTGTGCGCACGATAACGCCGCAGTTCTTGGGCTTGATGCTCTGGATGAGCTGCTTGAGCCTTGAACGCTCCTCACCGCTCCTGATCTTGGTGGAGACAGAAACTTTATCACCGAATGGCATGAGTACCAGGTAACGGCCGGCGAAGGATATCTCACCCGTCAGGCGCGGTCCCTTGGTAGATATTGGTTCTTTAACGATTTGCACCAGCACCTCCTGTCCCGTCTTCAATACGTTCTGGATGCTGCCCTCCTTTTCCAGTTCGGGCTGCTTGCTGGCTTTTGAGAATGGGAAAAGTTTCTTTCTGTCGCTCTGTACTTGTTTCAAGTACTTCTGGTAGGAGTTGAAGTGACTTCCTAAGTCAAGATAATGAAGAAAGGCATCGCGTTCATAACCTACATCCACAAAACAGGCATTGAGGCCCGGCATCAGTTTCTTGACCTTTGCTATGTAGATGTTGCCCACGGAGAAAGAA
>CAVCCB010000075.1:0-9226 GCA_963600595.1 Subdoligranulum sp. APC924/74
GCCTACATGCGCCCCTTCGACCTGCTCAGCGGTGAACCGCTCCATCGTTTCACCATCGCCCACACCGAGGCAGGCAACTACCTCTTCATGGACATCCACCATGTCATCTACGACGGAACATCACAGACCGTCTTCCTCCACGACCTCGACTATTATTACCGTCATCCCGCTCATCGCAAGCCCCTGACTTTCGGACTCTGCGAGGCAGCCGAAAAGGAGCAGGACTTCCTTGGTACGGAACGTTACGGGGAGGCACGGCAGGCAGTGATGGAACACTTAGCCGCATGCGAGTTTGCACCGTTCTCGGAGGCAGGAGGCGACGAATGGCAGGAACTGCACGAGGAAGCCGTGTTCATTCCCGACGGGGATGCCCTGGACGCATGGTGCAAGACCAACGGCATACAGGTGTCGCAACTCTTCCACGCTGCCTTCACGCTCGCCATGACCAAGATGATGCGCCGCAGCGACCTCTGCTACCAGGCGGAGTACGCCGCCCGCACGGCAGAGACCCAGGCCAACTACGGCATGTATGTGAAGGGACTCCCCATGCACATCGAGGTGGACTACAAGAAGTCCGTGGGCGAATACATCGCCGACTTCCGCACGGAATGGCGCTTTGCCAAGACGGAGTGTGCAGACTATCCCCTTACTCATTTCTACAACGACATGCACGGTCTGCCGAGCGTCAAGTTCAACTTCCTCGGACGCACTGTCAATATCACAGAGTCTGTCATCGACGGCAAGCCCCATCAGTGGCGCTACCTCCGCAACATGGTGACCGACTCCGACCTCAACGTGGAGATATTCGGCAAGGACGGCGGCTACGAAGTCAATGCCAACGCCTGTCCGGCACGCATATCCCCTGCACTCCTCCATACCGTAGCCAAGTCGATAGCGTCCTGCCTGCAAAACATCATGGCATCAGGTCTCGCCACTCCCCTGAAAGATATAGAGATTACCTCTGCCGATGAGAGGAAAGAAATACTTGCCTTGTCGCAAGGTGCAACGCTCGCCGTTGACCCTGCCGACACTTATGTCTCGCTCTTCATGCGCCAGGCAGGGAAGACCCCGCAGAACACAGCCGTGGCTGACCCGAGCGGCACCTACACCTACGCCCAGCTCGACAACCTGTCCGGCAGTTTTGCTTCCCACCTTATTAATATAGGGGCAGGCAAGGGCGAGTCGCCCTTCGTGTGCATCATGATGGGATACCAGAAGGAGTTCCTCGTAGCCTCCATCGGCATCGAGAAAGCCGGCTGCGCCTATGTGCCGCTCGACTATGACTATCCCAACGACCGTCTGCTCTATATGCTGGAGGATTCGGAGAGCGAGGTGCTCGTCACATCGCATGCCATTTATGACGAGAAGAATGCCGACGGAGACTTCGACGGCTACAAGGGGCAGGTGGTCTTCCTCGACGATTTCCTTAGCCTTTGCGACAGCTCCCGGCCTGACGATACAAACCTCGCCAAGCCCGACAGCATCGCCTACATGATTTATACCTCAGGCTCTACGGGAAAACCCAAGGGTGTGATGATAACGCAGGAGGGCAAGGCCCACTTCGTGCAGTTCATCACCCACGAGTGGCATCAGAGCGAGAAGAGTCACATAGCCTGCCACTCCAGTTTCTCCTTCGATGCATCAGTGGAGTCGCTCTATCCCGTGCTTACCGTGGGCGGCACACTCTATCCCGTACCGCAGGAGGCACGCAAGGACTTCGCCTTGCTCCATGAGTTTATCGTAAAGAACGGCATCACGGGTGCCATATTTACCACACAGCTGGGACAGATGCTTCTGCAACTTTACCCCGACCTGCCCATGGAATACATGGTGGTGGGCGGTGAGAAGATGACGGTTGCACCAGCGTGCAAGTGCCGTCTCATCAATGCCTACGGTCCTACGGAGTTTACCGTCATCTCCACCTTCTTCGATGTGGAGCCGGGCAAGGAGTACCGCAACATACCCATCGGCAGACCCTTGGACAACCAGTTGGGTATCGTTGTAGACACAGAGGGACACCTCCTGCCGCAGGGCATTGCCGGAGAACTCTGTATGAGCGGTGTACAGATAGCCCGAGGCTACTGGCATCGTGAAGAACTGACGGCAGAACGTTTCTGCGACATCGACATCGACGGCAAGGCGGTGAAGGTGTACCATACCGGTGACCTCGTGCGCTACAATGCGGAGGGACAGATAGAATACCTCGGCCGTATCGACAGTCAGGTGAAGCTGCGCGGCTTCCGCATCGAACTGGGCGAGATAGAGACGCTCGTGGGCCAGTATGAGGGGGTACGCATGAAGAGCGTGGTGGTAAGGAAGATAGGTGGCGTGGAGCATCTCTGCGCCTACTACACAGCCGACAGGGAGATTGACAGCAATGCCCTGCGCGACTACCTCGCCGAGAAACTCACCGACTACATGGTGCCCACTGCCTATATGCAGCTTGACGAGATGCCGCTGACTCCCAACGGCAAGGTAAACACACGTGCCCTGCCCGAGCCGCAGGTGGAGGCAGAGGAGATGGTGGCTCCGCAGACCGAACTGGAGCAGAGTGTCTTCAACGTGGTGGCAGAACTGCTGCACACCGACCAGTTTGGTGTTACTTCCAACCTTCTGCACCTGGGTGTCACCTCCATCGCTGCCATGCGACTGGGAGCCAAGATAGCCCAGGAGTTTGGCGTACAGATAGCCATCAAGGATATCCTCGCACATGCCACCGTGCGCAGCATTGCAGAAAGTGTCATGGAGGCAAAGGGTGGCGAGGGCGTTAAGCTGCAATATGAGAAGCGCGACTTCTATCCCCTCACAGAGAATGTACACGGTCTGTACCTCGACTGGGAGATTAACCGCGACACCACCCAGTACAACATCCCCGTGGTTTACCGCTTCACTGACAAGGATGCCGCCCTGCTTGCCCTTGCGGCAGAGAAGGCTGTAGCCGCACACCCCGTTCTCAAGGCACACTTCGCCGTGGTGGACGGCGAGGTGATGATGGAGCGCAGGGATGCAGTAGACTATCATGTCGCCGTAACCCATGTGGATGAAGAACCTGCAAAGGAATATTTCCAAAAGAAAGTACATCCGTTCAACCTGCTCTCCGATGACCTTGTGCGCATCGAGGTGGTGAAGGGACCCGAGGCAGTCTACCTGTTCCTGGATGCCCATCACACGGTGTTCGACGGACTGTCCGTCGACGTTCTCGTGGGTGACATCCTCGCCGCCTATGACGGCAAGGAACCACAGGGCGAAAGTGCCACAGCCTTCGACTATGCCCTCTATGAGCAGGACGTGCTGAAGAGCGAGGCTTACAGTGAGGCGGAACAATATTACGAGTCGTTGATCGGCAGTGGGGAAGTAACCTCCTATCCCGACTCTGCCATCCCTGACGGCGTGGCAGTGGGGACAGTACAGACCGTATTCCCCGCAGGCGACATCAGCCGTGTCTGCCAGGACAATGATATCACCGTAAACAGTTATATGCAGGCAGTGTTTGCCTTGGCGCTCAGCCGCTTGGTGCGCCAAAGCAATCCGCTCTACCTCACCATCTCGGGAGGCAGGGGAGCCTGTCCGCAGTTGATGCAGAGCGTGGGTATGTTTGTCAAGACGTTGCCCATGACCGTCAGTGTGGAAGGCAAGATGCATACCACGGACTTCCTCAAGAATGTCCACCAGGTTCTTCAAGACAGTTATGCACGCGACTTCTTCCCCTATACCCACCTCGTGGAACGCTTCAAAATGCACACTGAAATCATGTGTGCTTATCAGGGCGGGGTGACGGAGAGCAACGGTGCGGAGCAATGGATATTGGGACAGGACACTACGAAGTTCCCATTGACGCTCACCGTCTTCCCCGATGCGGCAGGCTACTGCCTCACTATCGAGTATGACGGTATGCGCTACGGACAGGCAGACATGGAGGTATTGCTCCATGCCGTAGCCAATGTGGCACAGGAACTTTGCCAGAGCGAGACCCTGCACGATGTCTCGTTGGTAGATGCCAAGCAGATAGAGGAAATCCTCACCATGTCTGTGGGCAAGCATCTCGACGTGGATCCCAACGATACCTTCCCCTCGCTCTTCATGCGACAAGCGGCAAAGACTCCGCAGAACGTCGCCGTGGTGGACGAGAGCGGACATTACACTTACGCCCAGCTCAACAACCTCTCGGGAGCCTTCGCCTCCCACCTTGTGGAGATGGGCATCGGCAAGGGCGAGTCGCCCTTCGTCTGCATCATGCTGGGCTATCAGAAGGAGTTCGTGGTGGCAGCCATCGGCATCGAAAAGGCGGGATGCGCATACATCCCTCTCGACTACGGTTATCCTACAGACCGCTTGCTCTACATGCTGGAAGACTCCGAGAGCAAGGTGCTCGTCACCTCTCACACGGTCTTCGACGAGAAGAATGCAGACGGTGACTTCAGCAACTTCAAGGGCGAGATTCTCTTCGTGGACGATTATCTCAGTCAGTGCGATGATACCCTCGCCAACGACATCAACCTCGCCACGCCCGACGACTTGGCGTATATGATCTATACCTCCGGTTCTACTGGCAAGCCCAAGGGCGTAATGATTCCCCAGCGGGGCAAGGCACAGTTCGTGCAGTTTGCCGCCCATGAGTGGCGACAGGACGAGACGAGCCACATCTGCTGCCACGCCAGCTTCTCGTTCGACACCTCGGTAGAGAGTCTTTACCCGGTACTTACCGTGGGCGGTACCCTCTATCCCGTACCGAAGGAGGCGCGCAAAGACTTTGCCCTGCTCAACGAGTTTATTCGCAAAAATGGCATTACGGGTGGCACGTTCACCACACAGTTGGGACAGATGCTCCTGCAGATGTATCCCGACTTGCCTATGAAGTACCTCTTGGTGGGTGGTGAGAAGATGACTGTGGCTCCCGAGTGCCAGTGCCGACTGATTAACGGCTATGGTCCTACAGAATTTACCGTCATGTCCACCTTCTTCGATGTGGAGCCTGGACGCGAGTATCGCAACATCCCCATCGGTCGTCCGCTTTACGACCAGTACGGTCTTGTGGTAGACACCGAGGGTCATCTCCTTCCTCCAGGCATCGCCGGTGAGCTGTGCATGGGCGGCACGCAGATAGCCCGTGGCTACTGGCACCGTGAGGAACTGACCCAAGAACGCTTCTGCGACCTGACCATGGGAGAGCGGAAGATGAAGGTGTACCACACCGGCGACCTCGTGCGCTACAATGCCGACGGACAGATAGAGTTCCTCGGCCGTATCGACAGTCAGGTGAAGCTGCGCGGCTTCCGCATCGAACTGGGCGAGATAGAGACCCTCATCGGCCAGTACGAGGGCATCCGCATGAAGAGTGTGGTGGTAAGGGAGATAGGCGGCGTGCAGCACCTCTGCGCCTACTATACCGCCGAACACCAGATAGATGTGGAGGCACTGAAGGCATACCTCTCCGAACGGCTTGCCGACTACATGGTGCCAACGGCATATATGCAGCTCGACGAGATGCCGCTGACCCCCAACGGCAAGGCAAACACCCGCGCCCTGCCCGAACCACAGTTGCAGGAAGCAAAGCAAGACAGTTTTGTGGCACCGGAGGGAGAGATAGAGACAGTCATCGCAGAGTCCTTCGCTGCCGTACTGAAGAAAGAGAAGGTGGGAGCCAACGACGACTTCTTCAAGTTTGGTGGTACGTCGCTCAGTGCCATCAAGGTGGTGGCAGGACTGATGGGCAAGGGTTATAATGTCACCTACAAGGACCTCTTCAAGTACAAGACTCCACGCAGTCTCGCCATCTTCATAGACATCACCCAGAATACCACAGCCGCTCCCGCAGTTGCTTCAGAGACATTGGTCATCGGCAAACCGGCGGAGTTGCCAAAGTCTGCCTTTGCCGACGTGCTCGACGGCAATACGCTCGAAGCCCTGCGCAAGGGCGAAATGCAGACCATCGGCAACGTGCTGCTCACAGGAGCCACCGGCTATCTTGGCATCCACATGCTCCACGAACTGCTGCAGCATGAGACGGGCACCATCTATTGCGTGCTGCGCGGCAAGAGAGACCTCACACCTGAGAAGCGTTTGCGCACCCTCTTCTTCTACTATTTCAACGGTATCAACGAAGAGGTGTTCGACAAGCGCATCCGTGTCATCGGCGGTGACCTCACCGACCCGCACAGCCTCGACCAGTTGCCCGATGATATAGACACAGTATTCAACTGTGCCGCCAACGTGAAGCACTTCTCTGCCGGCAACGACATAGAGAAGGTGAACGTGGAGAGTGTGCGTCTGCTTGTAGACTGGTGTCTTGCCCACAAGGCACGCCTCGTCCATGTGTCCACGGCAAGCATTGCCGGACAGAGCGTGGACGGTGTTCCGGCTGCCACCACCTTGCTCAACGAGCACCTGTTCGATTATGGACAGGGACTGGACAACCAGTATGTAAGGTCGAAGTACAACGCCGAGAACATCGTCCTCACCGCTATTCGCGACAAGGGACTCGGGGGCAAGATTATGCGTGTGGGCAACCTGGCACCCCGTAACAGTGACGGCGAGTTCCAGATCAATTTCAAGAACAATGCCTTCATGGGACGCATCGTAGCACTCTCCACCCTGGGTTGCGTCAGCTATGAGACGCTCGACGAGCCTTGCGAGTTCTCGCCCATCGATGCCGTCTGCCACGCCATCCGCCTGTTGTCGAAGACACCGAAGGAGATGGCAGTGTTCCATCCTTACAACAACCACAGCATCCCGTTGGGCGACGTGCTGGACATCCTTCACTCGGTAGGTGTGGCCATCCAGCCTATGGAGAACGACCAGTTCAACGAGAAGGTGCAGGAGAAACTCAAGGACGAGAAGGTGGTGGCAAAGTTGCAACCGCTCTTTGCCTACGACGAGGCAAACACCCAGCACGTGGTGCGCTGGCTCGGCTATGAGAACAGCTACACCACACAGGTGTTGCACCGCCTTGGCTTCAGCTGGCCCTACACATCATGGGACTATGCCGAGCGGTTTATCCAGACCATCCACGGCTTCAACTATATCTAAAAAACATCAGGAAGGGCAGCATGCAACTCGTATGTTGCCCTTCATTTATACACCTGTGCCAGCCCTTACACAGGCTGAAAACAGGCATGGAACGAAAAATCCAATATATTTTAACGGAAAATCCACCCCGGTTGGAACGTTTTTTTTGTACCTTTGCAATCGCTAAGAACTGGGAATTATCAATAAGCACATGACAAACGTCTACGTGTGGAATTACAAACCTAAAGATACAATAACATCAATGAGAAGAACTAAAATTTTTGCAGCTGCATTGATGGCGATGGCCTCTCTCGGTGCCTTCGCCCAGCATCAGTTCACCGTTCAGGCGAACAAGCCTGGAGTGGAAATCCAACCTACCATGTATGGAATCTTCTTCGAGGACATCAACTTCGGAGCCGACGGCGGTCTCTATGCGGAGATGGTGGAGAACCGTTCCTTCGAGTTCCCCCAGCGCCTGATGGGATGGAGCACCTTCGGCAACGTGACCGTCAGCGACGTGAAGCCCGCCTTCAAGAACAATCCCCACTATGTAACCCTCGAGAGCGCAGGTGCCCGCGAGAAGCAGACAGGTATCGAGAACCGCGGATACTTCGGCATGGGTCTGAAGAAAAACATGAAGTATGACTTCTCCGTATACGCCCGCCTTCACCTCGTAGACGGCAAGCAGGGCAAGATCCGCGTGGAACTGGTCAACTCCAAAAACGATGTCATCGCCAAACAGACCATCGACATCACCAACAACAAGTGGCAGAAGCACACCGCCACGCTCACCTCTCCCGAGACAGATGCCAAGGGTCTGATGCGCGTATATATTGAGAAAGGTTCGGAGAGCGTTGACCTCGACCACATCTCCCTCTTCCCCGAAGACAACTGGCACGGACTCCGTGCCGACCTTGTGCAGGACCTTGCCGACCTGAAGCCCGGCATCTTCCGTTTCCCCGGCGGTTGCATCGTGGAAGGTACCGACCTCGACACACGCTATGAGTGGAAGAACTCCGTGGGTGCTCCCGAAAACCGTCCCCTTAACGAGAACCGTTGGAGAGACACCTTCCCCCATCGACTGTTCCCCAACTACTATCAGACCCTCGGTCTGGGCTTCTATGAGTACTTCCTCCTGTCAGAGAAGATTGGTGCAGAACCGTTGCCCATCCTCTCCGTAGGTTTGGCATGTCAGTATCAGAATGATGACAAGGACCCCAACGCCCATGTGGCAGTGAAGGACCTGCAGAGCTATATCGACGATGCCCTTGACCTCATCGAGTTCGCCAACGGTCCCGTCACCTCCAAGTGGGGCAAACTGCGTGCCGACATGGGACATCCCGAGCCCTTCAACCTGAAGCAGATCGGTATCGGCAACGAGCAGTGGGGCGAGCTTTACCCCGAACGTCTCCAGGAGTTTATGAAGCAGATCCGTGCCAAGTATCCCAAGATCAAGATTTGCGGTTCATCGGGTCCTTCTGCCGACGGCAAGGACTTCGACTACGGTTGGGAGCAGATGCGCAAGTTGAAGACCGACCTCGTGGACGAGCACTACTACAAGAGCCCCGAGTGGTTCCGCAGCAATGCCGGCCGCTATGACGGCTATGACCGCAAGGGTCCGAAGGTATTCGCCGGCGAGTATGCAGCCCATGCAGAGAACGACCCCAACTCATGGGAGGCAGCCCTCTCAGAGGCAGCGTTCATGACAGGTCTGGAGCGCAATGCCGACGTGGTATACCAGGCCACCTATGCCCCACTCTTCGCTCATGTGGAGGGATGGCAGTGGAGACCCGACCTCATCTGGTTCGACAACCTCTCCTCCGTTCGCTCAGCCAACTACTATGTGCAGCAGCTCTACGGTTTGAACAAGGGTACCAACGTACTCTCCCTCACCGAAAACGGCAAGGCTGTGAAGGGCGATGACGGCCTCTACGCCTCCGCTTGCTACGACAAGAACACCAAGAGCTACATCGTGAAGATTGCCAACACCTCCAAGGAGGCAAAGGACATTAACGTGACCTTCAACGGCATCAAGAGCTTGAAGGCTGGCAAGGTGACCGTCCTCCATGCCGATGACATCCAGGCAGAGAACAAGATTGACAACAAGAACGTCATTGTTCCCGTCGTTTCCGATGCACAGGCACAGGGCAATGTGCTGAGCGTGAAGATGAAGCCCAACAGCTTCGTGGTCTACCGCTTTTAATATTGAAAGATTGAAATA
>CAVCCB010000076.1:0-9047 GCA_963600595.1 Subdoligranulum sp. APC924/74
GTGTTATTCGTGTTCGGAAATATTCCGTGTTCGGAAAAAACATCCGTGGGATATTCGTGAAATTCGTGTTATTCGTGTTCGAAAAATATTCCGTGTTCGAAAAATATTCCGTGTTCAAAATATTCCGTGTTCGAAAATATTCCGTGGGTTCCGTGAGTTCCGTGTTCGAAAAAAACACTGCTTTGCGCAAGCCTTTTCATCTTTCCATCTTTCCATCTTCCCATCTTTCCATCTTCCCATCTTTCCATCTTTCCATCTTTCCATCTTTCAATCTTTCAATCTTTTCAATCTCCTCTTCGCCTCGGGGAAGTCGGGGCAGAGTTCGAGGGCTTTCATGTAGTTGTTGATGGCGGCAGTCTTCATGCCCTCCTTCTCGCATTCCTTGCCGAGCAGGTTGTATTCGGCGGCGAGCTTCTTGAGGAATTTCTCCTGCTTCTTCTTCTCCTCGTCCTTCTGACGGATTACCTCGCGCAGACGCTCGTTCTCCGCCTTCAGTCCGTTCACGACGTTCAGCTTCCTGCGGATGAAACGCTTGGCGAGGGGCTTCTCGATGTCGTAGCGGCTATGGATGGCGAGGAAGAAGTTGTCGAGCGCCGACTGCATGTCGCCGCGGTCGAACGCCTCGGAGGCGTCGTGGTACTGCTTGTCTGCCTTGCTCTGCGTGAGGGCGGAGTGGATGACCGCGGAGTCGTTGTAGTGGCGGGCAAACTGCTTCACCTCTCCTCTCACGAACACCTCGCTCGGGCGGATTGCCTCCTGCAGGCTGATGCCCTCCAACGATGTGCAGCGGGAGAGGGCTACGTAGGTCTGGCCCCCGGCGAACACGCCGCCCGTGAAGTCTATCTTCACCTGCTTGAAGGTGAGTCCCTGGCTCTTGTGCACGGTGATTGCCCACGCCAGCCGCAGGGGATATTGTTCGTAGCGGCCTATTTCCTCCTCCTCGATTTTCTGCTCCGTCTCGTTGAAATGGTAGCGGGTGTTGCTCCACGCCACGGGTTCCACCACCACGTCGGTGCCGTTCTCCGTGCGCACGTAGATGTGGCTGTCGCCGTCGTCGCCGAATCCGATGACGGTGCCCAGCGTGCCGTTGACCCACTGGTGGTCGATGTCGTTCTTGATGAAGATGACCTGCGCTCCGGTCTTCAGATAGAGTTCGATGGGGGTGGGGAGGCTGCTCTCGGGAAACTCGCCCTCGATGTGTCCGCGGAAGAGGGTGGGGGCTCCGGGCAGCTGGCGCAGCTGGCTGTCGTTGATGAAGTCTACCGTGTCGCGGCGGGTGGAGAGGGTGATGGCGAGCTGCGAGTCGCCCTCGTCGAGGCGTGCGCCCACTCGGCGGTTGAGCAGCTGCAGGTCTGCCGCGCCCACCTGCGAGGTGCGTATGTGGTCGAGCAGTCCGATGAATACGGGGTCGGTCTGCCTGTATACCTTTCTCAGCTCGATGCTCACCAGCTGGAAGTAGCTGAAGACCTTGGCGTCGAAGAAGAAGTTGCTGGGGTAGAAGGGTGCGAGGAGCTTGCGGTCATCGTCCTTCACCACGGGTTCCAGCTGGTAGATGTCGCCCACCAGCAGCAGTTGTTTTCCGCCGAAGGGTTCCCTCATGTTGCGGCTGTAGACGCGCAGCACCTTGTCGATGAAGTCGATGATGTCTGCCCTCACCATACTGATCTCGTCGATGATGATGAGTTCCACCTCTCGGATGATCTTCATCTTCTCCGAGTTGTACTTGAGCGTCTCGCGGATGTTGCGCACGGAGTAGCGGCTGTCGTTGGGCAGCAGCGGATGGAAGGGGAGCTTGAAGAAGCTGTGGAGGGTGGAACCGCCGGCGTTGATGGCGGCGATGCCCGTGGGGGCGAGGATGATGTGTTTCTTCTTGGTGTTGGCTGCGATGTGGCGCAGGAAGGTGGATTTGCCCGTGCCCGCCTTTCCCGTGAGGAAAAGCGAGCGGCGGGTATATTGTATGATCTGGAGTGCGTTCTGCAGCTCCGCGTTGTCTAAGTCCACCATAGGGCAATTAATAATTAAGAATTAATAATTAAGAATTAAGAATTAGGCTGCGCCCGATTCAATTAATAATTAATAATTAAGAATTAAGAATTAGGCTGCATCCGATTCAATTAATAATTAAGAATTAATAATTAAGAATTAGGCTTGCGCCCGCTTGGTCTTGCGCCCGTTAGGCTAATTCTTAATTCTTAATTATTAATTCTTAATTATTTCAGAGGTCGTCGAAGTTGACGGGCTGTTCTGTGGGAGTCTTCTTCTTCTCCTTCTCCTTCTTGGGGGCGTTCTCCTTCTTGGGGGCGTTCTCCTCCGTGGGTTCGGTCACCTCTCCCTCCTTGCCTGCGGGAATCTCGCGGATTATGGGGTTGCCGTTCTCGTCGAGGAGGATTTCCTCGGAGGTGGCGAGGCTGTCCACTTCGGTGGTGTCCACCTTTGCCTTGGGGGCGTAGCTGGGGCAGAGGTACATGTCGCGGGTGATGTCGGAGTCAGAGGGCTTCCTGAACTTGCCGTGGTACTGCCTGAAGTCGGGGTCCTTGAAGAGTGCCTGGAGGAAGTAGCCGCAGACGGGCAGCGCCGTCCTGGAGCCTTGTCCCAGTGCTCCCGTGCGGAAGTGGAGGCAGCGGTACTCTCCGCCCACCCAGGCTCCCACCACGAGGTTGGGGCTCACGCACATGAACCATGCGTCGGAGTGGTTGTTGGTGGTTCCGGTCTTGCCGCCGAACTCGGTGTCCCTGTAGTTGCCCACATAGCCCCAGAGGCTCTGCGAAGTACCGCCCGGCTCCTTCATTCCGCCCTGCAGCAGCTGCTGCATGAGGAACGCGCTCTTGTAGGGGATCACCTGTTCCTCGGTGGTGGGTCCGGCGTAGACTTCCTTGCCGTCGCGGTCCACGATGCGGGTCACGAGCACGGGGTCGTGGTGCTTGCCGTCGTCGGCGATGGTGCTGTAGGCGTTTGCCATCTCCAGCAGGTTCACGTCGCTGGAGCCGAGGGCGAGCGAGGGCTGGTCGTCGAGCGGACTCTGGATGCCCATCTTCTGTGCGGTCTCTATGATGCGCTTGATGCCCATCTCCTGTCCCAGTCTCACCGCCACGGAGTTGATACTCTTGGCGAAGGCGCTCTTCAGGGGGATGCTGTCGCCCGAGAAGGAGCCGTTGGCGTTGGACGGGGTCCACTTGGTCATCTCGTGCTTCTTCTGGTCGTACACGTCCATGGAGATGTATTCGTCGCGGCGCTTGTCGCAGGGGGTGAGTCCCTGGTTCATCGCCTCGGTGTAGACGAAGAGCTTGAAGGTGGAGCCTGGCTGGCGCTCGGCGGTCACCTTGTCATATTTCCAGTGGTCGAAGTCGATGTCGCCCACCCATGCCTTCACGGCTCCTGTCTGCGGCTCCATCGCCACGAAGGCGCAGTGCATGAAGGTGGTCATGTACTTGATGCTGTCCTCCGAGGTCATCATCTTCTCCACGGTGCCCTTGTCGTAGTCGAACACCTTGACGGGGTGCACCCATTCCTTATAATAATAGGTGACGGAGTCGGGCTGGTTGGGGAATCGTGCCATGAGTTCCTTGTAGAAGGGCTGCCGCTCGGCGATGCCCTGTATGAATCCGGGAATCACGTGGCGGTTCTCGTCCTGCCAGGGTTCCTCTCCGAGCCATTTGCCCTTGCCTGCCTGCTGGCGGCGGATGTTCCAGTGGTTGTTGAAGTTCTGCTGCACCTGCTTCATCTGCTTGCGCGCCGCGTCTTCGGCGTATTTCTGCATGCGGGTGTCGATGGTGGTGTAGATCTTCAGTCCGCTGGAGTAGAGGTCGTAGCCTTCCTCGCGGCACCAGTCCTTCAGATAGTCTGCCACCGCCTCGCGGAAGTACTTCGCCTGGCCGTCATAGTTCTCCTCCACCTTGAAGTCGAGCTTGATGGGCTCTTCCTTCAGCTTGTCGTACTCGTCGCGCGAGAGGTCGCCGTGGGTCACCATATTATATAATACGGTGTTCCTGCGTGCCAGGCTGTTATCGGGATTGGTGCGGGGATTATAATAGGTGGTTGCCTTGAGCATTCCCACAAGCACTGCCGCCTGGTCGGTGGTCAGCTCTGCGGGGGTGGTGTTGAAGTAGGTCTTTGCCGCGGTCTTGATGCCGTAGGAGTTGCTTCCGAAGTCCACGGTGTTGGCGTACATGGTGATGATTTCCTTCTTGCTGTAGATGGTCTCCAGCTTGGCTGCGATGATCCACTCCTTGCTCTTCACGATGAGGATGCGCAGCACGGGAATCTTGCCGAGCAGGCCGGTGGAGTACTGCGAGCGCACGCGGAACATGTTCTTCGCCAGCTGCTGGGTGATGGTGGAGGCTCCGCGCCCGTTGTGGTGGAGCAGGGCGTCCTTGGCGGCGGCGAACACGCCGATGGGGTCGATGCCGATGTGCTTGTAGAAGCGTTCGTCCTCGGTGTCGACGAGTGCCTTGAAGAAGTCGGGAGCCACCTCTTCGTATTTCACGGGCGTGCGGTTCTCGTTGAAGTACTTGCCGATGAGCTTGCCGTCGGCAGAGTAGATTTCGGATGCCTCCGAGGTCTGCGGGTTCCTGATGCCCGAGAAGTAGCCGGGCGACTTGCCGAAGAGCCAGAGGAAGTTGATGTCTACGGCGCCCAGATAGATGATGAGGGCCACGAGGCAGCTTGCCAGTGCCGAGACGGTCTTGATGTACCACGCCCTGCCCGTGTACAAGCCCTTGTACCATGAGCAGAAGGCACGGAACTTGTGCCATGCCGAGGCGAAGATTGTCATTGTTTTGTTCATATTATAATAAAAAACTGTGTTTCTTGGATGCAAAGGTACAACAATAATTTGAAACGCAGACCATGATTTTCGTGTTTTTAGCTCTGTCAAAGTAAAAAAATCCCCAAAAGTGTGGCGTTCTCAAAAATATTTCGTATTTTTGCCGAAATCAGTTGAATTTGCATTTCTTAAAAATAGAGAGATTATGAAAAAGTTTTTTACGTTGTTGATGGCCGTGCTGACATTCGGCTCCGCCATCGTTTCGTGTAGCGACAAGGATGCGGATGCCGTTACACCAGAGACTCCTGACGCCCCAGTGACTCCCACGCCGGCGGATTCCGCCGACTACACCCTCATCTACTGGGGAATGGCGGGAAAGCTCGACGCCCAGGTGGCATTCGACCTCGCCAACCTCGCCTACAACTACCAGCAGGGCAGGATTGGAAAGAACGTACAGATTGCCGGACTGATGAAGACCAGCCTCGCCAAGGCAGGCGAGGACGTGGATGCGTCGTATGACAAGACTTGGTACTTCGACTCCGAGAACATCGGCACCGATGCCATCTCCGCCGACGACGTAGACCTCACCAAGTTTTCTAGAACAGAGCCCCAGCAGCTCTACAAGCAGGCGTTCGACAACATGGGCGGCAAGGAGTATGGCGATACGCTCTACCCGCTGAACAACGCCGACAGCCTCGCCAATTTCATCAGGAAGACCGCCGAGAAGTTCCCCGCCCGCCACTATGTATTGGTGTCGTTCGGCCACGGCTCCGGCTTCTCCCCAGTGGCGGACACTCCCGTGACGAAGGCGCTGGTGGCAGACGACTTCAGGGACAATGCTGCGCTCTCCGCCGACCAGGTGGTGGATGCCGTGCAGAAGTCGGGTGTGAAGATACAGACCTTCCTCACCCAGAGCTGCCTGATGGGCACCCTGGAGAACATTGCCGCCTACAGGCAGGTGTTCGACTACACCTTCCTCTCCTGCGAGCCCATCATCAACTTTTACCTGCCCGAGTACCTGGTGAAGCTCTCACAGGTGGGCGATGACGAGGCGAAGATGGTACAGGTATCGCGCGACGAGGTGGACTACTACGCCAGCCGGATGGAGACCGTCGAGAAAATCTTGGGCATTGGCACCGGTAGCAGCAGCGATATCTCGGGAGAAATGAAGTATGCCGGACTCTATACCTCCTACGGCTTCTATGACCTGAAGAAGAGCGACGCACTGCTCGCCGCCACCAAGGAAGCAGCAGACTGGTACACTTCCAACTACACCGACTCCCTCTCCCGGGATGCCATCGAGAAGGCACTCGCGTCCACCGTGATCTGCCTTTCCCTGGGCGACGCAATCTACCCTAAAGATGCAGACAGTCTGCGTGCCATGCGCATAGAGGTACAGAAGGTGATTGGCCACGATGTGGAGGAGTTTGACGCAGAGAGCTTCAAGAAGCTCCTGAAGACCGCCAACAGCCTGCTGGTGGAGAGCAGCGGCTACGGACTCTGCATGGCAGACATGATGAGGAACACCATCGCCGCCGACCTGCCCGAGGAGAAGACCGCAGCGCTGAAGACCATCTACAGGAAGTATCTTGCAGCAGTGAAGGACATGGCTTACATCCGCGCCACCAACAAGCCCGCCAAGGCAGACGCAGACTACGACTATATCTACACCTCGCCCAGCATCAACGTCTTTGCGCTGAACAGCGAGTACTTCATCGGGATACCTGTCTTCGCCGATTTGATGGCGGACAAGCTGGTGGAAGCCATCCAGGCAAAGGACTGGAAGAAGGTGGAGGAGCTGGGCCACGAGTTGCTCGACGGATGCGTCTTCGCCTCTCCCCTCTACGGAGGGACAACGCTTGAGGATGCGACGTACAACTACACCTCGTCCGTCTTCGACAAGCTGGTGGGATGGAGCAGTTTCCTGAAGAAGCTCCAGTTCAATCCCTCCTTCGCCATCTGTCCGGACCGCTGGCAGGTGAACGCGAAGATGAACTGACCTCGCAACGACGGAAAGCGAAATGACAAGAACTATTCTTGAATAGACAGATTAATAAACAGAGATTATGAAAAAAGTATTTTTAATGTTGATGGCCGTGCTGACATTCGGCTCCGCCATCGTTTCGTGTAGCGACAAGGAGACAGACCCCATCACCCCGGAGAATCCGTCTACTCCCGAGACCCCAGTGACTCCCACGCCGGCGGAAACCGCCGACTACACCATCATCTTCTGGGGAATGGCAGGCTCCCAGGACGGTGCCACCGTCTTCGACCTCGCCACCCTCGCCGACCATTACCAGAAGGGCAATATAGGCAAGAACGTGCAGATAGCCGGACTGCTCAAGACCAGCCTCTCCAAGGTGGACGGGGGCGGCATGGTGGAACCCTCCTATGACAAGACGTGGTACTTCGACTCCAAGGAAATCGGCACCGCCGAGACCTTCGGAGATAGCGACTTCGCAAACGTGTGGACCGCCGACGGCATGAAGTCTCTCTACAAGAAGGCGTTAGACACCATGGGCGGCAAGGTGTACGGCGACACGCTATATCCGCTCAACAACGTAGACAGCCTCGCAGGCTTCATCAAGAAGACCGCCGAGAAGTTCCCCGCCCGCCACTATGTGCTGATGGTCTACGGCCACGGCAACGGCTTCTCGCCCGTTGACGACACACCCGTCTCAAGGGCTTGCGTATCCGACGACTTCATGAACAACAGTATCTCGGCAGATGCCCTGGTGAGCGCCGTGCAGAAGTCGGGCGTGAAGATACAGACCCTCTTCACCCAGTGCTGTCTGATGGGCACCCTGGAGAACATCGCCGCCTACAGCCAGGTGTTCGACTACGGCATCCTCGCCGCCGAGACCACCACGGGCTACTATTTCCCACAGTACCTCGTCAACCTCTCGCAGGCGGGCGACGACGAGACGAAGATGCAGGAAGCGTCGCGCAAGCTGGTGGACTTCTACGTGGAGGAAGCCGCACCCGCGACATTTGCAACGTACACCTCCCACGGATTCTACAACCTCACCAAGGCAAGCGCACTGATCTCCGCCACCAAGGAGGCAAGCGACTGGTTCGCCACCAACTACGCCATCGCCGACCAGCAGGACGCCATCGAGAGGGCACTGGCTTCCTCTATCGTGAGCATCAACCTGGAGTATGGTAACCAGAAGATGACCGACTCCCTGCGCCAGGTGCGCCAGGAGCTGCAGGACGTGATCAGCGGAAAGAAGAGCTTCAGCACCGAGAGAGAATTCCATGACTTCCTCAAAGGCACCCTCTACTTGATTGTCTTGGGTTCGTCCAAACCCACAGGCTTCTGCATGTCCGACGTGATGAGAAACACCATCGCCGCCAACCTGCCCGAGGAGAAGACCGCCGCGCTGAAGACCATCTACGAGAAGTACATGACTGCATTGAAGGACATGGCTTACATCCGCACCACCGACAAGCCCGCCAAGGCTGACGCAGACTATGAGTATATCTACGCCTCGCCCACGGTCAACATCTTCTCCCTGAATCCCGACTACTTCATCAAGTTCCCCGTGCAGGATGGAGAGTTCGAGACCCTCTACGTACAGTTGCTTGAGGCTGTGGCGAATGAAGATGATGCAGCAGCCGAGGCTATCGGCCACAAGATGCTGGAGGGCAACATCTACGCCCACCTCTCCGACCTCAGCACTGTCAAGAAGAACTACACCTCCTCTGTCTTCGACCAGCAGGTGGGCTGGAGCAAGTTCCTTGAGATGCTCCATCTGACTCCCTCGCTTGCGTTCTGCCCCGACCGCTGGCAGGTGAACCAGAGCATGAAATAGCAATAAGGCTGGGTAACTTCTCTTTCCTTTTAGGAGGCGGTTATCCAGCCTTTTTCTTTTTAGGGTATGTAGCTCTATGCGCGCATACGTAAGATGTTTTTTCCTCTGAAATCTATCATTCTATCACCAAATAGGTGTAAACAGCTTTGTTTCAATTGAATAAGTGTGGTGATAGATGCAGAAAAACAAGGCTTATCTATCACCTTTTTGGGGGTATCTATCACCAAAGTGGAGAAGAAACCAGCGTTTTTTGCACCTTAAGCTGTATAGGGAATAACGAAGTTTCAAGAAGTTTCTTAGTCTGAAACTCGCAGTTTCATAGGGAGAAACTCACAGTTTCATAGGAAGAAACTCTGAGTTTCAATCTTTGAAACTCGCTGAAACTACTATTGTCCTTACTGGGCATGCTAAATGTCCGGATTTACTGGAAAAACTGGAGGAGATATCCTCCAGGAAGGACTTGCTGCCCA
>CAVCCB010000077.1:0-8985 GCA_963600595.1 Subdoligranulum sp. APC924/74
CGCCCTCGCCCTGGAACTCCCAGAACAGCTGACCTGCCACGGGAGCCACGATGGCGTCTGCCTTGGCGTGCTTGAACTCTGCAAGCTGGGCTGGGGTCAGGGAAGAGCCGAGCTTGGCGTCCTTTGCCTTCTGCAGGTCGGCGAGGAAGTTCTTCTTTGCCTGGCCGCTCTTGTAGTTGCGGTACTGCTCGGGGTGCATGGCGAGCTCGAAGAGTTCCTCGTCATCCTGTCCGTAGTCCCAGCCGTTCTCGTCCATCTCCTTCTTGAAGTCGTCGAGGGCGTCGGTGAGCAGTGTGTGCGCGTCCACGTCGGTGAACTCGCGGCCCTGCTTCTTGGCAAGCTCCACCAGCTCGGGGTCGATGGTTCCGGGAATCTTGCCGCTCTTGCCGAGAATCATTCCCCACATGGAGTCGTCCATCATCACGAAGCGGCCCTTGCCCTGCTCCATGGTGAGGAGGTTCATCAGGGCGATGTTCTTGGTGTACTGGCTGAAGGGGGTCACCAATGGAGGATAACCCACGCGTGGCCATACGTACTCCACCTCGTCGAAGAGCTTGATCAGAAGGTCGTCCATAGACAGCTCCTCCTCACCCTTCTTCTTGCGGATATTGTTGATGGTCTGGCGCATTCCGCCCAGGTCTGCCATCATGGAACCCATCATACCGCCTGGCAGACCGCAGCCCAGCAGGAGTGAGGACATGATCTTGTTGCCGGGGTTGATGAAGTAGCCGAGCCACTCGTCGATGAACTCCTGGGTCATGGCACGTGCCTTCATGTAGGCGCTCATGTTGATCTCAGGCACCTCGAAGCCCTCGTTCTTCAGCATGCTGATGACGGAGATGATGTCCGGGTGAACCTTACCCCATGACAATGGCTCGATGGCAGTGTCGATAATGTCGGCGCCGTTCTGGCAAACCTCCAGGATGGAAGCCATGGAGAGACCGGGACCAGAGTGGCCGTGGTACTGGATGATGATCTCGGGATACTTGTCCTTGATCATCTTGGTGAGCTTGCCGAGGAACGCAGGCTGGCCGATGCCCGCCATGTCCTTGAGGCAAATTTCCTCAGCGCCGGCAGCGATGAGCTGGTCGGCAATGCCCATATAGTATTCGAGCGTGTGTACGGGAGAGTTGGTGATGCAGAGTGCGCACTGCGGAGTCATTCCACCCTCCTTCGCCCACTTGATGGATGGGATGATGTTGCGCACGTCGTTCAGACCGTCGAAGATACGGGTGATGTTGGTGCCCTGCTTCGCCTTCACCTTGTACATAAGGGCGCGCACGTCGTCGGGCACGGGATACATGCGAAGAGCGTTCAGACCACGGTCGAGCATGTGGGTCTTGATGCCCACCTCGTTGAAGGGCTTGCAGAAGGCGCGGACAGCCTCGTTGGGGTTCTCGCCCGCGAGAAGGTTCACCTGCTCGAAGGCACCGCCATTGGTCTCTACACGGCTGAAGCAGCCCATCTCGATGATGACGGGGGCAATCTTAGCCAACTGATCCTTACGTGGCTGGAACTTACCGGAGCTCTGCCACATGTCTCGATAGACGAGACTGAACTGAATTTTCTTCTTCATTATTTCTTAAGTCTTTTCTTTCTGAAAATTAACGCACCCCGGGGGAAGGCTCGCCCCACTCCCGCAGGCACATGAATAACCAAGGTGCAAAATTAGCCAAAAAATCCGAATTATCAAGCGATTTAATGTTAATTAAGCATTATTCGGCTATTTTCTGTTCCTCTTCCACCGCCTCGACAAACGGGCCGTGGAACGTGCCGAAGAGATGGAGCAGCTCCTCGCGCGTCTCCCTGTCGGCTTCCCAAAGGCTCTCCTCCCCTCTCTGGTGGGCCACCAGGAGCCTGGCGCAACGGCGGATCTTGCGCTTGTTGTTGCGCGCCTGGAGCAGGTCGCCTTGAATGGGCTTCTGATTGACGTAGGAGAAGGCGGTGAGCATCTTCATGAACATTCCGAAGGCGGGGTCCTCCCCTGCCCAGTCTTCCTCCTTCAGCCAGCACCACTGGAAGGCGTACTTCGTCTCCAGGGCGATGAGGTGGCCGCCCAGTGCGTCCTTGTCCCCGGTCTTGGCAAACTGTCCGCTGGCAAATTTCACCAGTGTCTCCGGGTCTACGGAGGAGATTTCCTCAGCCACTGCCGAACTGCCCTGCAGGGCGATGCGCCAGCGGTAGTTCCTGTTCTTCACCAGGGCGTGGTGGGCACCCATCATCAGGTCGGCGAGCTTGCCCTCGCTGGACAACTCGTCCACGATGGCGAGTCGCTCGCGCTGGTCGCGCACCACGAGCTTGCCCTCATGGGGGCGCAACACGCAGAGGTAGATAAGCTTGTCGTTGTCAAGATTGAGGGTGAAGCGGTCGTTGCTCTCGTCGCCCACGAACTCGTAGCGGTACTCGCCCACCTTGTCGTGGGAGATTTCCACCTCGCCGTGCACCTTCTTGCCCTCGCCGTCGTAGAGCGAGAAGCCGAGGTAGGGAATCACCAGGTGGAGCGTGAAAGGTTCGCCCTCCTCGGGGATGAGCGTGAGGCGCAGTCCCTCGTCACCGAAGTTCTCTTTCTTGCAGACAAAGCCCTCGTCGGTCACCTCAGACTTCTCCACCCTCACCTCTCCGTGCTTCCAATAGATGTCGAAGATGATGTTGTTGTCGTCCTCATGCACCACTTTCACGAGGTTCTCCACGTCCTGTCCCAGGTAGACCACCTTGACAGGCTCGATTGCCTCGTCATCGTCGCCCAGCACGTTGACCCACATCTCTCCGGGCATGGGATCGTCCTCCCAGTCATCGTCCTCGGCAGCTGCGGTGGACTTGTAGACCAGGTAGATGTTCTTCATCTCCTTCCTGCTTCCGTCCTCCCCGCAGAGAAAGCACTTGCTTTCCTTCGGCACGTAGAAGGGGGTGTCGAGATAGGGGTTCTTACATAATGCTGTGTATTCCACTTCTGTCCATAGGGGCAGAGAATGTTCGGTAACTTTTGTCATATAGTTGCTTGTCTTATTATAATAATGTGTGTTCCTGCGCCAGTCAATCCTGCGAGGTTATTCCTAAAAAACGGGTGCAAAGTTACTGAATTTTTATCATTCTGCGAAAAGAAACCGCAAAAACATTTGCAAGTTACCACATAAAGTTGTATCTTTGCAGCCACAAAAAAGACAAAGGAAACAAATCATGAAGATAAGACCATTGCTCCTCATGGCACTCGCCATCGCCAGTCTGGCTGCCTGTCAGAAGGGAAAGCCGGGCAAGCGTCCCAGCGCCAATATGCCCATCAGCAACGAGAAAAAGGCGAAGGGCGACAAGGGTGTCTACGGACTGGCGTGCATGGGCTGCACCGACACCGCCGTGGTGCTGCTGCCCAACAGCGGCGGAGACCCCGTGAGATACAACATCCTCGACGCCAACCGCAACCGCCAGGTGTTCGGCGACATTGAGATTGGCGACAGAATCTGCGTCATTCCCTGCACCGACAAGGATGACAAGAACGGTGCCGACATGGTCATCGACCTCGACGACCTGCAGGCGACATGGACTTATCCCGTAATGCCCCACCTGCGCGACGTCACCCACCTGTCGAAGCGGCAGCAGGCACGCATCCTCGCCAATATGCCCGACAGCATCGTGGAGACCTATATGATTCCGCGCGAATATGGTTTCACGCTGAGCCGCATGAACGAGGTCCGCTCTGTGGGCCATGTGATGCAGGCGAGCGCTGTGGAGGATGACAGTCCTGTGGAGTATCCGGAGGTGCCGCAGTACACGGAGTGGCACATCTATAACGGCAAGCTCATCCTGACGAGAGGAAAGCTGCAGATGGGCGGTGTCACCGTCAACAGCAAGACCACGCACGACACCCTCTCCCTTTCCTTCCTGAGAGGCGACTCCCTCGCCTTATGCGACACTCGCGGCAATGTGCTGGGCTTCCACCGCAAGAGCGACGCCCACTCCGCCAATGCCGCCGCACAGGCTGCCGCCACCAAGCAGGCGAACAAGCTGAAGCAGGTGCTGAAATAATATAGAAAATGGAAAAATGGAAAATGAAATATAGAAAGGTAGAAAGATTGAAATAGTGCGAAAATGGAAATCCCGGGGAAAAGCAGTCATCTGCCATTCCCCGGGATTGTTTGTTTTTTATGCCCTACAGTTCATATTCATGTCCTCCATTTTTCCGCAAGGCTCATGTTTCCATATTAAAACAGTCTGTCGATGTCCACGCTCGCACCAATAGTGAACGTGCGGCCGGTGGTCATTGCCGAGCTCCAGCAGTACACCTTGGGCTTGTAGCCAAAGAGGTTGTCCACGGTGAAGTTGACGTTCACGGCATCGAAGAGACGCTGCTGGAGGGTGAACTTCCACAGTTGGTAGCTGCCGTCGTGCTTCTCCCTCTGGGTGTCGGGCACTGAGAGGTAGCGGCCGGAGAGGGCGGCGTTGATGCGGTAGAAGGAGCAGAGCTGGCGGTCGTAGTCGATGCGCCAGGTGGCTGAGTGCGGACGGGGCTGCGAGAACTGCGAGTCGACGCTCCTGCCGCCCACGTGCAGGTAACTGTAGTCCACCTTGGCACCCAATCCCATGTCGGAGCGATACTGTGCGCTGAAGTCCACGCCGCTCACCTTCACGCCCTCCTCGTTGCAGTAGCGGGAGGCAACGGAGGGCTGTCCGTCACCGGGCACATAGTCCTCGTAGTCATCGGTGGTGATGCGGCTGTCGTACTTGTTGTAGTAGCCCATCAGCGTCAGACTGTACTGACCGGTGAAGAAGCCAGCGCCGCGCACCCTCCCCGTGTGTTCCAGGGCGAGGTTGAAGTTGTGGCTCTTCTCGGGGTCGAGGTCGGGGTTGCCGTAAATCATCTGCATGCCCGCCATGTCGAAGCTCATGTACATCTCCTTCAGTGAGGGGGCACGGAAGCCTCCGGCATAGTTGGCGCGCACGGAGAATCCCTTCCACTTTCCCATCAGGGCGAGGCGCGCAGTCGTGGCGTTCTCCTTGCTGGCAGAGAAGCGGTCGTGGCGAAGGCTCGCCACCACGTTGAGCCAGTCGAGGGGGTTGTAGTCGAACTGCGCGAACAAGTCGTAGGAGTTCTGCACGTGCGCCTCGTTGTCGGTGAACTGGTAGGTGGTGAGATAGTCGTTCATGTAGTCGGCACCGGCGGTCAGCGTGTTCTTTCCGAAGACGTGGGAGTAGAGGGCGCGCAGGGTGTTCTGGCGGTTGGTGTAGTCGTGATCGTGGGTGCGCACACCGCTCATGTAGCGCACCTTGTCATACTGGTCGTAGCCGTATGACACTTCCAGGTGGTCGTTTCCGGAGAGGTCCATCACCGCCTTCAAGCCTGCCGAATAGTCCTTGTAATGGTCATCGTAGTTGTTGCGGCGGCTGATGCGCGAGAAGTAGCCTCCCCTGCCGATGAGCTTCGCCCGGTCGGAGAACTTGTAGGTGAGGCGTTCCTTCACGTTGAGCGACTCGCCGCCGTAGATGTGGAGGATGTCGGAGGTGGTGTCGAAGGGACTGGTGAGCTGCACCTCGTGCGAGGTGGTGCGCTGCAGGGAGGTCTGCGAGTTCCACTTGCCGGCGTTGAAGCTCACGGAGGCTCCGTGCCGCCACTCCTTGTTGAAGTTGTTGTAGCGGGTGTTCACGTTCGCCGTCCACGGCTCGCTGTTCTCTCGGGAGATGACGTTCACTACGCCCGCCACGGCATTGGCACCATAGAGGGCAGAGGCGGCTCCCTTCACGATTTCTATCCTGCCCACGTTGTCGAGGCTCAGTCGGCTGTAGTCCACATTGTCCATGGTCTCGCCCGCCAACCGCTCGCCGTCCACGAGGAAGAGCACGGCGTTGCCGCCAAATCCGTTCATATTGAGCGAGGTCTCCTGGTTCATGGCGTAGCCGAACTCCAGTCCGGGCATCTGCTCGGTGAGGAGGTCCTGGATATTGGTGGCATCGGCAATCTTGATGTCGTTGGCGGTGATGAGCCGGGTCACCACGGGAGCGTCCTTCAGCGCCTTGGGCGTGCGGGTGGCGGTCACCACCACCTGGTCGAGGGCGGTGGCGTCGGGAGCGAGGCGCAGCACATGGCGGTCGCCCTTCTTCTCGCCGGCCTTCAGCACGAAGCTCTGCGTCTGGAAGCCCACGTAGCTCACCTTCACCCTCACCGCCCCGTCCTTGTCATAGGGCAGGCGGAAGCATCCCTCCTCGTCGGTGGTCACCCCATCCTTGCTGTTCTGCAGCTGCACGGTGGCACCAATCAAGGGTGCGCCCGAATCGTCGAGCACCTGCCCCACGACATCGCCCTGGGTCTCGGCGTTCAGATTCAGGCACACTCCGCAAAGGAGCAGCGCGGCTGCTATTGTCTTTCTTTTCATCGGCACGGATTACTTAGCGATGAACTGACCAATCATTGCCATAGGCATCTTGCCATACTGGAGGCTGTAGTCCACGGTGAGAACGCCGTCCTTGAGAGAACCCTGGAGGGTCACGGTATAGCTCTTCTCCTCCTCGTTTACGGTTGTCGTGCCCTTGTAGTCCGCTATGGAGAACTTATAGGTTCCGTCAGACTCTTTGCTCACTTCCACCTCGGGGATTTCCAATGCTGGCAATGCCATGGCTCCCTCGCCACAGGCTGGCAGGGTAATTTTCAGTTTGGTGTCGTTCACCACGTCGATCACGAGGTTGGCTTCCTCGTAGGTGGAGGTCTCGCCCATCACGGTGATGGTCAAGGTGCTGGTGTAGGAGTCTGCCACTTCCTCGGCTGCTGTCAGCGTGGCGCTGGAGTCGAACTTAGCCACCATTGCCATAGGCATCTTGCCATACTGGAGGCTGTAGTCGAGGGTGACAACACCGTCCTTGTAGGCACCAGTGAGGGTCACGGTCCAGTTCTTGTCCTGTCCGTTCACGCTCACGGAGCTGGAGTAGTTCTCCACGGCAAACTTATACTCGCTGCCGCTGGCAGTCACTTCCACCTTCTCTACGGTGAGGGCTGGCAGTGCCATCATGCCTTCTCCACAGGCGGGCAAGGTGATATTGACGTGGGTGGAATCGACGCGGTCGAGTTTTACCTCGGCGTTCTTGTAGATAGACTCCTCTCCCATCACGGTCATGCTGAGTTTGTTGGTGTATGATCCGGCGATGGTCTTGGCGAAGTCTACGGTCTCCTTCTTGTTTCCACCGTTGTTGTTTGGGTCGATGGGGTCGTTGCTGCTACTGCTGCTGCAGGAAGCGAGTGCCATACCCATACACAGTGCCATCATCATGGCCTTCATTGTCTTGATCTTTTTCATTTTCTTTTTTTACTTTTAGTTACGTTATTCTTATTATTTATCTTGTTTTCTTTTTCTGCTGCCTCCTCAGGATGATGTAACCGGAGAGGAGGACGAGGGTGCTGAGCGTCCCCCAGAGGAATACGAACAGCTCGGAGAGAGGGCCAAGGAGCGGGGCGTAACATCTGCCCACGTGCAGCTCCAGGGCGAAGTTCCAGAGCGAGAGAGGCACGGAAGTCATCGCCTCGGGCATCCGGGTCCACTGTCGGTTGGTTCCCTGAGAGTAGTCGAAGACGAGGGGCTTGCCGAAGTCCTCGCTGTAGCCGCTGATGGTGGAGCCGGGCTTCACGCTGCCGAAGCTGCGCTCGGGTGCCTTGTGGGTGAAGTAGTCCACCGACTCGCCTGTCTTTGCATCCCAGATGCTCATGCCGCTGAACGAACCGATGAGCCACTTGCCATCCTTCTGCTGGCGAAACACGTTCACGCCCATCGGACTCACCGAGGGTGCCTTCTCCTTGTCTATCATCCTCGGCGCCTGGGCGAAGGCGGAATCCACACGCATGAAACCGTCTGACGTAGAGACGAGCCACTCACCGTTCCTTGCGTCCCAGCGGAGAGCGCGCAGGCGGTCGTTCCAGATGTTACTGGTGTAGTTCACCGGTGCCGTCTTCACCATCACGAAGGGAATCATCAACGGCGGTCGCAGACAGGTGCCCGTGAGGGTGAGCAACACCGTGAGGATAACTGTGTAGCGGCCGAAGCGGTTGTGCCAGCGCTGGTACCACACCATCTGCCTACCCGCTTTCTTCATTCCTTCC
This sequence comes from Subdoligranulum sp. APC924/74, assembly GCA_963600595.1. Classification (GTDB taxonomy): domain Bacteria; phylum Bacteroidota; class Bacteroidia; order Bacteroidales; family Bacteroidaceae; genus Prevotella. The sequence goes on from CAVCCB010000077.1 coordinate 8,075, forward strand.
TTGTCGCCCCGGCGCTTCTTGCGGCGGATGCAGTATGGCAGGAGGAAGAGGACGATGCCCGTGAGACTGAGGACGATGATGACCACTGCCACGATGTCTACCACGAGCTTGCCGGGGATGCCGAAGAGTTCGCCGCTGTGGAGCTTCCAGATGGTGCGGAAGAGGTATTCCTGCGGTTTGAAGCCGTTCGTCGCCGCCTTCAGTTCCTTGCGGCAGACTTTAGGGGCGGAACCGTCGTGGGAGGGGGTGATGATGTAGGCGGCGGAGCGGGAAAGTGCCACCACCCGCAGACTGTCGCCACTGAGGGCAAGGTCCGTCAACCGCTCGTCGCCCTTGGGCAGGGAGACGGCGTGCCAACTGCCGTCCTCATAGCGGTACACGTCATAGTTGGTGGCGCACCACAGGCTTCCGTCCTTCATCCTCACGAGGTTGCGGATGTTGCGATGGTCCACGCCCTCGGGGAATCCAAGGTTCTCTTCCGTCCATTCATCAGCCTCGGGATTGGTCATCCATGCACCTCCGCTTCCGAACGCCACCACCTTGCCGTCGGCAAAGGGCACGGTGCCCTTGATGACACCGTTGTTGAAGTTGCTGATATGGTAGCCCGGCGGCAGCCATGAGCGGCTCACGTCACAGTGGCTGAAGAGCCGGCGGTGGTTCAGGACAATGCCCGAGACGCAGAACACCAGCATGAACAGTGCGAACACCACACCCACCCACTTATGATATTTCTTCCAGGTAAATATCTTATTCATGTCATTTTTTCAATCTTTCCATATTTCCATATTTCAATATTTCCATATTTCATTCTTCCGGCACATAGATGATCTCTCCGTTCTCCAGCTGGTAGGCGATGCCCACCTTCTTGCCCTTGTTGCCCGACTTCTTGCTCTGGTCTTCGGAGGGCGTGT
>CAVCCB010000078.1:0-7147 GCA_963600595.1 Subdoligranulum sp. APC924/74
TGGTTGTTGCGGCGGTAGAAGTAGTCGTTGTAGAGACGGTTGAACGCCTGCTTGTCGTTGTCGTAGAGCGACTCGTAGATGAAGTCGAGCTGGGCGGAGATGCGCGGATGGAAGAGTTCGGGGTTCTTGTGGTCGCGGACGAAGAGCACGTCGCTGATGAGGGCATAGAGTCCGTCGCGCAACCAGAGTTCCTGCTCGTCGGTGACACCGGCGAAGAGTGCCTCCACCTTGCGCTGGGTGTCCACCTCGGGCTTCATCTGATAACGCTCGCCGTCGAGGCGGTCGAGATATTTCTCCTTCACCTCTGCGGCACGCTCGTGGAACATACGGTCCAACACCCAGTCGGTGATGAACGGACGGAGGAAGCGGTCTTCCTGGAAGTTGAGTCCGTAGCCTCGTATCTCGTCCCTCGACATTCCGAGGGATGGTGAGAACTGTCCGAGCAGTCCGTGAACGCTGTCCACGGGAATCTCCCAGATGCGGAAGAAGCCGAGCACATGGTCGATGCGATAGGCATCGAAGAACTTCGCCATGTTCTGGAAGCGGCGCACCCACCATTGGCATCCGTCCTTCAACATCTCCTCCCAGTTGTAGGTGGGGAAGCCCCAGTTTTGTCCGTTCACGGAGAAATCATCTGGCGGGGCACCCGCCTGACCGTTGAGGTTGAAGTACTTGGGCTCCATCCATACGTCGCAGCCGTAGCGGTTCACGCCGATAGGGATGTCGCCCTTCAGCACCACACCTTTCTCCTTGGCACACTCATGGGCTTCCTTCATCTGCGTGTTCAGCACATACTGCACGAAATAGAAGAACGCCACGTCCTTGTACGCCTCGCTGCCTGGGTCGGAGAGCGTCTTGCGCTCTGCCTCGTCCCATGTGTTGTGGTCGGGCCACTGGACAAAATCAGCAGTACCGTTTTTGTCGCGCAGGTAGCAATATTGGGCGTAGGGCACCAGCCATGTCTCTGCCTCGTGGAAGAATGCCTTGAAGGCATCGGTAGCCATCATCTGCCCGCCTTCCTGCTCGTATATCTTGTGCAGATAAGCCGTCTTGAAGTCGTTGACGCGCTCATAGTCGATCTGTGGCAGGGCGTTCAGCTCGTCCCTCGTAGCCTCAGCCTCGGCACGCGCCTTGGCGTCGTTCAATGATGGCAGGGCATGGAGGTTGGCATACTGCGGATGAAGGGCGAAGATGCTGATGCAGCTGTAGGGGTAGGAGTCTGTCCATGTATGGGTGATGGTGGTGTCGTTGATGGGCAGGAGCTGCAATACCTTCTGTCCTGTCTTTGCCACCAGGTCTATCATGCTCTTCAGGTCGCCGAAGTCGCCGATGCCGGCACTCCTGCGGCTTCTCAGAGAGAACACGGGCACCAACGTGCCTGCCAACTTGCGGTTCCATATCTCGAAGAAAGCCTGGCCGAGATCGTACACCACCACCTGCTCGTTCTTCAACTCCGGCAACTGCACGGTACGGTTGTAGCAAGTCTCCCAGTATGTCAGGTTCTTGGAAGCATCCAACACGACAAACTTGAATTCCAAGGTGTCACCCTCCAGGTTGTCGCCGTCCAGTTCTGCCACCCACTCGTTGTAGTTGTGCAGCGTCATCGGCAGCACATTCTCCTTCTTCCAACAACCCATCTGGTGGCAACTGCCCAAGATGCCCAACCTCTCGCCGTCGCGGAGCTGGGGTGCACGCACCTTGAGGCGTACCGTCTTGGCAAAGCGGCTCGTCTTCATCGCCACGGGCTGCTGGTGGTTGATGCAGTCGGTAAAGGCACTGCTGTAGAGATAAGCGTCCTCTGGCATCACAATCCACTTGTCATACACCACATAGGTGTCGCCTCGCTCGGCGGTGAGGTCGAGCTGGTGCTTGACGGTCTGCCACTCTATCTTCTCCACGGAGCCACTGCGTGACACGCTATAATAATAAGGTAAGATTCGCTGGGCACCGTCCGTGGCAAGTTCGCACGTCCATCGGTATCCGTCGTTGGTAGACATGGGGTAGCGGCCCAACTGTTCACCCTCCACGACATTCAAGACGAGTTCCTCGCCGAATGTCGTACGATAATCTATGTTGAATTGTATAGTCATCTTTCAGAAATGTGGTTTGTTAGTTAATCTTTTGCGAAGATAATGAAAATACTCCATATCTTGCACATCGTGTTTTATATTTCACTTTATTTAGTAATGCAATCGTTTGCACGCCCCACCTTGATGACGGACACCGACAAGGCTCCGCAGAGCATGAGCACTCCTGCCACGATCATCATGTCGCTCTGGTGGGAACCCACCAGACTGAGCACTCCGCCGCCACAGATGGCTGCGATAATCTGCGGGATACAGATGGTACCGTTGAAGAGTCCCAGGTAAGCCCCCATGTGGCCATAGCCCTGCAAGGCATTGGTGACGAAGGTGAAAGGCATCGCCAACATCGCTGCCCATCCCGCACCAATCATCAGGAAGGGAATGAACTGGAGATACGGGTCGTGCAGGAAGGGAATCAGTGCGAAGCCCGCACCGCCTATCAGCAGACTGACGGCATAAGCCACTTTGGCGTTCTTGAACTGCGGCAGCGCCACTGCCCACAGCACACTGCCCACAGCCTGTACGGCGAAGAGGATGCCCACCCAGTTGCCTGCCTCCTGGAACTCAGCCGAAGCCACGTCGGTGGTGCCCCATACGGTCTCGGCGATGGCACCCGTGGAGTAGTTCCAGAGATAGAGGAAGCCAGCCCAGCAGAAGAACTGCACCAAGCCCACCTTCCAGAAAGTAGCGGGGGCGTTCCTTAGGAGAGTGAACCAGTTGGCCTTGCCTTCCTCTTCTTTCTCCACTTCATCGTTCACCCCATTATATTCAGCGTATTGCTGGGGATTCCACTCCTTCACCTTCACCGTGGTGTAGATAACGCAGAGGATGAGGATGGCGGCGCCCACATAGAACGACCAGATGACGGAATCGGGCACCACGCCCTTCTCTGCCACGTTCTTGATTCCCAGAAAGGTGAAGAGGAAGGGGAAGATATATCCCGCCACCGAACCGGCGTTGCAAAGGAAGCTCTGGATGGAGTATGCCTTCGTCTTCTGCTCCTCGTTCACCATGTCGCCCACCAGCATCTTGAAGGGTTGCATCGCCATGTTGATGCTGGTGTCGAGAAACATCAGGGCTATCAGTCCGAAGATCATTGCCCCGCCCACGGTCAGACCGAGCGAACCGGCGTTGGGCAACAGGCACATCACCAGCACGGCGATGGTTGCGCCTATGAACAGATAAGGTATGCGGCGTCCGAAGCGGCACCAGGTCTTGTCGCTCAGCGTACCCACGATGGGCTGCACCAGGATTCCCATCAATGGAGGGAGAATCCAGAAATAACTCAGACTGTGCGGGTCAGCGCCCAGTGTGGCAAAGATGCGCGAGATGTTGGCACTCTGCAAGGCATAGGCTATCTGCACACCGAAGAATCCGAAACTCAGGTTCCAGAGATTCCAAAAGTTAAGATTAGGTTTTTGTCTCATTATAATATTGTTTTAATTGTTTACCATATTCGTATTTCCACCTTTCCATATTTCCATCTTTCCATTTATCTCGTCGTTCCCCGGAGCACGAGTCTCGTCCTCACCACCTTCTTCTCCACCACGTTTCTGGGGATGGTTCCCTCCACCTGTCCGATGAGGATGCCCGCAGCCTCTTCCCCCACGGCTATGCCACGCTGCTCCACGGTGGTGAGCATCGGGTCGGAAGCCTTGGCTCGGTCGCCGTTGGTGAACCCGCAGATGCTGATGTCCTCCGGCACGCGGAAGCCCATGCGCTTGGCTGTGTAGAGGATGCCGATGGCAGTGTCGTCGTTGATGGCGAAGAAGGCATCGGGACGGTCTTCCTGTGACAGCAGTTCCGGCGTCACCGCCTCTGCCTGTGCCCTGTTGTCGCAAATGCGTATCTGGGAGGGACTCTCCCTAAGGCCGTGCTTCACCAGTGCGTCATGATACCCGTTGTAGCGGTTCTTCGAGATCTCCATGTTCATGGGCGAGCCATAGAAGGCTATCTTCCTGCAGCCCGTCTCGATGAGATGGGTGACGGCGGCGTAGGCTCCCTGGTAATCGTCCACCACCACACGCGAGCAGTTCACGCCCGTGCAGATGCGGTCGTAGAACACTAAAGGCACTCCCTTGTCCATCAACCTCTGAAAATGGTCATACTGCTTGGTGTCCTTCGCCTGCGACACGATGATGCCGCACACCTTGTTCTTGTAGAAGTCGTCGCAGATTGCCACCTCCTTGTCGTAGCGCTCGTTGCTCTGCGCCACCATCACGCGGTAGCCGCAGGCGCGCGCCTTCTCCTCGATGCCGGCGAGGACCGACATGAAATAGTAATGCACCAGCTCGGGCACGATGACACCTATCAACTTCATCGGCTGCACCTTGCTGTGGCGCAATGCCTCGCCGATGACGTTGGGATAGAAATTATGTTCCCGCGCGTAGGTCTGTATACGCTCCTTCTGGGCAGCACTGATACGAGGGCTGTCCTTCAACGCCCGGCTCACGGTGGCTACAGAGACACCCAAGTCGCGAGCGATATCTTTCATTGTTATTGGTAAATTTTCACCCATGGCTTTTAGTTATGTTGGCAAAATTAGACAAATCTGTCCTAATTGCCGTATGTTTCTTGTCATTACTCACTGAATTAACTGTGCAAACGTTTGCGCTTAATAAATAACGAATTTAACGCATAAAAATTATATATTACGCTAAAAGAATTTAATTTTGTACCCAGAAAGTTGAAACAACGGGCATAACAGCCCGGTCCTACCTTACAATAGAAAACCGATAAAACCAAGACAGGAAGCCAAGGGTGGCTATGAAAGTGTAGGAAAGTAGACTAACTAAAAACGAAACACTTAAACATAAACTTAAAATCAAGCTAAAAATGAAGCAGGTAAAAATTAAATTGCCTCTTAGGATGCTGACCCTCGCCGGTGGTCTGATCCTAACAGCCAGTTCCTTTGCGCAGACGAATGCCATCAAGGGACATGTGAAAGATGCTTCTGGTGAGCCTGTCATGGGTGCTACCATCACAGTGAACGGTAAGGCCGTCGGCATTACCGACATGGACGGTAACTTCTCCGTGGACGCAGCCCCGGGCACTGACCTTACATTCACCTATCTTGGAATGTCTCCACAGACCGTGAAGGCTTCCTCCAATATGAACATTACGCTCGCTGACGACTCCCAGGCACTCAATGAGGTCGTGGTTATCGGTTACGGTGTGGCAAAGAAGAACGACCTGACTGGTTCCGTCACAGCCATCAAGCCAGATGAGAAAAACCATGCCCTCGTTACCTCCGCACAGGAGATGATGCAGGGCAAGATTGCCGGTGTGAACGTGACCACCAACAGCGGTACGCCAGGTGGCGGCGCCTCCATCCGTATTCGCGGCGGTTCGTCACTCAACGCCTCCAACGACCCGTTGATCGTAATCGACGGTATGGCGATGGACAACCAGGGCATCAAGGGTGCGCCCAACGCACTGGGTATGGTGAACCCGAACGACATCGAGAGCTTCACCGTACTGAAGGACGCCTCAGCCACAGCCATCTACGGTTCGCGCGGTTCCAATGGTGTCATCATCATCACCACCAAGAAGGGACGCAAGGGCATGAAGCCACAGATAAGCTATAGCGGCAACGTTTCGCTCTCCACTGTCAACAAGAAGGTGGACGTGCTGAACGCCGACGACTATCGCAAGTTCATCAACAGCTACTATGGCGAGGACTCCGATGCCGCCAAGCTGATGGGCAACGCCAGCACCGACTGGCAGGACCAGATTTACCGCACAGCCATCAGCACCGACCATAACGTGACCGTTTCGGGCGGCATCAAGAACATGCCTTACCGCGTGAGCGTGGGCTACACCGACCAGAACGGTGTATTGAAGACCTCCAACTATCAGCGTACTACCGCCAGCTTGAACCTGAATCCTTCCTTCCTGAAGGATCACCTGAAGTTCAACATCAACGGTAAGTTCATGTACGCACACTCCCGTTACGCCAACACCGACGCCATCTCCGCAGCCGTGCGTATGGACCCCACACAGTCTGTGTTCAGCAGCGACGAGAAGTACAAGAACTTCGGCGGTTACTTCACATGGACAGACAGTGGTGCCACCCTCGGTGACTCCAACTATCCCTATATCAAGAACTCCAATGCCGTGAGCAACCCTGTCGCTCTCCTGAACGAGAAGAACGACCGCGCCAACTCCTTCGACTATATGGGCAACATCGAGGCAGACTACCAGGTACACGGCTTCGAAGACCTCCGTCTGCACATGAACTTCTCCGGCGACTGGTCGAACGGCAAGCAGAACACCGACTATGCCGACTGGGGACAGGCCAACTTCTACTACGGCAACACGGGCTTCAGCAAGGAGAACAAGTACAACCTCGTTTATTCCGCCTACCTGCAGTACTACAAGGACTTCTCCAAGACCCAGCACTTCGACGTCATGGCAGGTTACGAGTGGAGCCACAACAAGTACTGGGGCAACAGCCTCTACTACGACACACGTTCGGTGATGGGCAAGAGTGCGGCTGAAATCGCCGCCATGAGCGACAAGGACTACCACTCCTACAGCAAGAGCGAGTGGATGCAGGAGAGCTACCTCGTCTCCTTCTACGGCCGTGCCAACTACATCGCATTCGACCGCTATATGCTGACTGCCACCGTGCGCCGCGACGGTTCCTCACGCTTCAAGGAGCACTGGGCAACCTTCCCGTCAGTAGCTCTCGGATGGAAGATCAACGAGGAGAACTTCCTCAAGAACGTGAAGGAGATAGAAGAATTGAAGCTCCGCCTCGGTTGGGGTAAGACAGGCCAGCAGGACGGCATCGGCAACTACAACTACTTTGCCTCCTACAACGAGAACAGCAACAACACCAACGGTCGCTACCCCATCATCGGCACCAACGACTCAGGTCTGCTCTCCCGTCCCGACGCATACAACGAGAACCTGAAGTGGGAGACCACAACGACATGGAACGGCGGTATCGATGTATCCTTGTTCCGCAACCGCGTGAGCGCCAGCTTCGACTACTACTATCGCAAGACCACCGACCTGATCAACACGGCATTCGTGCCCGCAGGCTCCAACTTCCGCAA
>CAVCCB010000078.1:7739-8960 GCA_963600595.1 Subdoligranulum sp. APC924/74
TTCGTGAAGCTCGACAACATCACCCTCGGCTACACCTTCGAGAACCTCTTCAAGGGCGCCAACTACAAGGGCTTGGGAGGCCGTGTGTATCTGACTGCCTCCAACGTGGCGACCTTCACCAAGTATGACGGCACAGACCCAGAAGTATTCGGCGGTATCGACAACACCATCTATCCGCGTCCATTCTCTATGACATTGGGTTTGAACATCAACTTCTAACAATTAAAAGTATATGAATATGAACTTCAAATATTTCAAGAATATAGCACCCTTCGCTACAGCCGCACTGCTGTCGATGGGTTTGAATTCCTGCACAGGCGACCTGGACGTGACCCCTATCGACCCGTCCACCAACATGACGGTCAATGAGGCAGCCCTCTTCACCAAGTGCTACGCCAACATGGCACTGGCAGGAAACAAAGGTGCTGACGGCGACGACTGCGACATCGACGGTCTCGACGGCGGTACAACCGGATTCGTACGCCAGATGTTCAACGCCAACGAGCTGACCACCGACGAGGCTATCTGCTCATGGGGTGACCCAGGTGTTCCTGCCTTCAACTATAACCAGTGGGATTCTTCCCACCCCATGCTCCAGGGCTTCTACTACCGCCTTTATACCGGCATCAACTACTGCAACCATTACCTCAACGTGTGCGCCGATGCCGATGCCTCTCATGTGGCAGAAATTCACTTCCTGCGTTGTCTTTACTATTATTTCCTGATGGACTGCTTCGGAAACGTTCCTTTCACCACCGAAATCTCCACCGCATCTCCTGAGCAGATTAAGCGCGCCGACCTCTTCGCTTGGATCGAGAAGGAACTGAAGGAGGAATGCTTGCCCAATATGCAGGCACCAGTGGCTCGCACCAGCACTACCGACGGTTACGGTCGCGCAGACCAGGACGCAGCCAACCTGCTCCTCGCCCGTATGTACCTCAACGCCGAGGTCTATACAGGCACGGCCCGTTGGAGCGAGGCTAAGGAATATGCCGAAAAGGTTATCAACGGTCCCCACAAGCTCTGGACATCGGGCAAGAACGGATGGTCGGCTTACCAGATGCTCTTCATGGGCGACAATGGTGAGAGCGGCGCTTCCGTAGAGGCTATCCTCCCCTTGTTGCAGGACGGTGTGACAACCACCTCTTACGGTACATCCCTCTTCCTGATGGCAAGTTGCTGGAAGGCAGACATGGACGAGGACGGCACATACGGCACCTC
>CAVCCB010000079.1:0-8919 GCA_963600595.1 Subdoligranulum sp. APC924/74
GTACCGCAGTCTGCTGCCTCATTACCTGACCGACAAGACCGCAGGTGGAAACACTACCATCGCCAGAATGTCGGTACTGATCAAACGGGGAGACATGGACGCAGCCCTGCAGCTGCTTGCCGATTTCCTGGAGACCGTGCCCTACTGCGACAACACCCACTATGAGGGCCACTGGCAGCAGACGCTCTACATCATGTTCGCCCTGCTCACGAACTACAAGATCCTCGTGGAGCAGCGTACAGCGAAGGGCAGGATCGACCTCACCCTGGAGACGAAGACCACCGTCTATGTGATGGAGCTAAAATTCAACAAGAGCGTGGAAGAGGCGTTCGCCCAGATAGAGGCGAAGCACTACGCCGACGCCTTCAAACTGAGTGGCAAGCCCGTGGTGAAGGTGGGTCTGAACTTCTCCCTGAAGGATGAGGTGAACACATTGGAGTGGAAAGTGAAGAATCCAATAACATGATGATAAAGATAACTATATCGGAGCGGACGCTCCATTTCAAGCAACCTGCTGGCACGTCGCGTGGAGTCTATACCACTCGCCACAGTTATTACCTCACCCTCACCTCCGATGAATATCCGGGGATTGAGGGGGTGGGGGAGTGTGCCCCGCTTCCTGACCTCAGCTGTGACGCAAAGCCCGAATATGAGATGACGCTCCGTCAGATCTGCCAGATGGTGGAACAGATGGGCCGCATCCCTTACGATATGATCCGTGCTTATCCCAGCATCACCTTCGGGCTTGAAACAGCCTTCGCCGCCTACGCAAGTTCGCTGGAGAAGGCTGGTTTTCCAGCCCCTGCCGGGATGCAAGGCCTTGCAGACCTCTTCAATTCTCCTTTCGCAAGGGGCGAGGAGGGCATTACCATCAACGGACTCGTTTGGATGGGTACTTATGAGGAGATGTTGGGGCGGCTGGAAGATAAGCTGCAGGCTGGTTTCCATTGCGTGAAACTGAAGATAGGTGCCATCGACTTCTTCAAGGAACTCGACCTCGTAAAGCGCATCCGTGAGGTGTATGGCAAGGATCGGGTGGAACTGCGCGTGGACGCCAATGGCGGTTTCACGCCCGAGGATGCGATGAGCCGACTGGAGGCTTTGGCACAATACGATATCCACTCCATCGAGCAGCCCATCAGGCAGCACCAGTGGCCGAAGATGGCGAAACTCTGCCAGGAGACTCCCTTGCCCATCGCCCTCGATGAGGAACTGATAGGTGTCAACGTGCGTTCCATGAAGGAGGCATTGCTCGATACCATTCGCCCGCAATTCATCATCCTCAAACCTTCGCTGCACGGAGGCATCTATGGATGTACGGAATGGATAGAGCTGGCAAGGCAACGGGGCATCGGCAGTTGGATTACCTCCGCCTTGGAGAGCAATGTGGGACTCCATGCCATTGCCCATTTTGCGGCAAAGATGTATGGCCCCGACGTGAGGATGCCACAGGGACTGGGTACAGGGCAGCTCTTTACCGACAACATCCCGATGCCCCTGGAGATTCGTGGAGACAAACTGTGGGTGAACGTGTAAGACCAAGGAGAAAATCAAAATCATGACTTTAGAAGACTTTCTTTCCGAATGGAACAACGGCAGTGACCGGGTACTCGTCCACACCAGTGGCTCTACGGGCAAGCCGAAGCCGATGATGGTGGAGAAGAGGCGTATGCTCAACTCAGCCCGCATCACTTGCGACTTCCTCGGCTTGAATCCCGGCGACACAGCATTGCTCTGCATGCCGCTCGACTATATCGCCGGCAAGATGATGGTGGTGAGGAGCTTGGAGCGTCAGCTCCGTCTCGTCTCCGTCAATCCTAATGGTCATCCGCTTTCCGATGAGTCGTTGGTTGGGAAAGAAGCAGACGACATTACCTTCGCCGCGATGGTACCGATGCAGGTGTACAATAGTTTGCAGGTACCCCGGGAGCGGGAACGGCTGGCCCGCATCCGGCATCTTATCATTGGCGGAGGTGCCGTCGATGAGGCTTTGGCAGCCGAACTCCGACAGTTGCCCCATGCCGTATGGAGCACCTATGGCATGACCGAGACGCTCTCCCACATTGCCCTGCGCCGTCTCAACGGTCCTGAAGCAAACGAGTGGTACAGGGCTTTCGACACGGTCAGGGTGAGTCTGAATGAGACGGGTTGCTTGGTGATAGATGCCCCCGAGGTGTGTGCATCGGTCCTGGAAACCCATGACATCGCAGAGATTTCGGAAAAAGGATTCCGCATCAAGGGACGGCTCGACAACGTGATTTGCTCCGGTGGCATCAAGATACAGATAGAAGAGGTGGAGAAAATACTGAAGGCAGTGCTCCAGGCACCGTTCATGATAGTGAAAAGAAAAAATGAGAAGTTTGGCGAGGTTGCCGTCCTTCTCACTGAGAGTTCCGACTTGCCTTCTGTGGAAAAGACTTGCCGTGAAGTGTTGCCTAAGTATTGGGTTCCCAAGGAATGTCTCCATGTGGCGGCTTTGCCGCTGACGGAGACGGGGAAACCCAAGCGGGATGTCTTGCTTTAGCGCATCAGCAGCCCTCACGGAAGAAGTCGAGTGCTTCCTTGATTTCGTCGAGCGAGGCGGTCTGGTTGATGCGGATGTCGCCGATGCCGCCCAGCAGGGTGAAGTTAATGATGCCGTTCTGGTTCTTCTTGTCATGGCGCATCAGTTCAATCAGTTCGTCGTAGTCATCGCAGGTGATGCCGAGTGTTCCGTAGTACTCCTTGATGAAGGCGACGGTCTGTCGCATCTTCTCTGTGGGGAACCCTGTCTTCGCTACGCTGAGGTACAGCTCGGGAATCAGTCCGAACGCCACTGCATAACCGTGGAGGACGGGCTTGCGCTTCAATGCCCAGCTCTCGAAGGCGTGGCCGAAGGTGTGACCGAGGTTGAGAGCCTTGCGGATGCCGTTCTCGTGCGGGTCTTCTTCCACGATGCGCTCCTTCACCTTCACACTGTCGCCCACCATGTCTTGCAGGTGCGTGAAGTCGGGATGCTCCAGGTCGAAGCTGACCAGTTCTTCCCACATCTTCTCGTCGGCGATGAGTCCGTGCTTCAGCATCTCGGCATAACCTGAGCAGATGTTTTCTTGGTCGAGGGTCTTCAGAAAGTCGGTATCGAGGATGACGAACTTGGAGTCGTTGAACACGCCTATCTCGTTCTTCAGTCCCCTGAAGTTGATGCCGGTCTTTCCGCCCACCGATGCGTCCACCATCGCCAGGAGGGTGGTGGGGATGTTGATAAAGTTGATGCCGCGCTTGAAGGTGGAGGCTGCGAAGCCGCCGAGGTCGGTCACCATGCCGCCGCCCACGTTGATGAGGCAGGAGTGGCGGGTGGCTCCGCCGTCTTGCAATTGCTGCCACACCTCTGACAGGCTCTCCAGGTTCTTGTTGGTGTCTGACGGCTTGATGCTGATGGGCGTGTAACCTTTCAGGCAGCGGAAATCTTGGAGCAGCTGGCTGCAGTGCTCCTGCGTGGTTTGGTCGAACAGTACGAAGAGTTTGTCATGTTCACACTCTGAGAGTGCATTGGTCAACTCGTTCTCCAAGTTGGTTGATATGATGATTCTTTGACTCATTTTTTCACTTTTTTCGTGCAAAGGTAACGAAAAACGGAGACAAAACAAAAAAAATGTAGGTGTTTTTTCTTTTTTTTAAGTCATCGGGTATTAAACCTTGCGGAAAGAATTGCGTCAAATGTTGCGGAACGTAAAAGGGAATTTAAAACAATTGATATATACTAAATGTAATGAAGAAATTACTGATGTTCATGTTGCTGGTGGTCTTGCCACTGGCAACTTATGCTCAAGAGAGATTGATCAGTGGCGCGATTACCGACCGCGACACGAAGGAGCCAGTGGAACAGGTTACCGTGCAGTTGCTCAAGACAGACAGTACTTATGTCACCGGAGCCATTAGCAACGAGCAGGGACTTTTTAGCGTCACGGCTCCTGCCGACGGCAAGTATCTCCTCAAGATCACGAGCGTGGGCTACAAGCCTACGGTGAAGCGCGTACAGATGGTGGAGGGCAAGAACCTCGCCATGGGCAACGTGGTGATCAGCGCCGATGCCATCATGCTGAAGGCTACCACCGTCACGGCGATGGCGCAGAAGGTGACGCTCAAGGAGGATACCTTCGTCTATAACTCGGCTGCCTACCGCACGCCCGAAGGCTCTGTGGTGGAGGAGTTGGTGAAACGCTTGCCCGGTGCCGAGGTGAGCGACGACGGTACCATCAAGATCAATGGCAAGGAGGTGAAGAAAATCCTCGTGGACGGCAAGGAGTTCATGACCGGCGACACCAAGACGGCTCTCAAGAACCTGCCCACCAGCATCATCGACAAGATCAAGGCATACGATGAGAAGAGTGACCTCGCCAAGGTAACCGGCATCGATGACGGCGAGGAGCAGACTGTACTCGACTTCGGCGTGAAGAAGGGCATGAACAAGGGCGCCATCTCCAATATCGACCTGGGTGTGGGCAACAAGAGCCGATACAATATGCGCGGTATGGGTGGTTACTTCAGTGGCAACAACCGCCTCTTCCTCTTCGCCAATGCCAACAATACCAGCGACCGTGGCTTCGGCGGCGGTGGTCCCGGCAGGGGATTCGGCGGAGGAAACGGACTGAACTCCAGCAAGATGATTGGTATCAACTACAACTTTGAGAAGAAGGACAAACTGAAATTCAACACCTCCCTGCGCTGGAACCATAGCGACGGTGATGTGTGGAGCAGCCAGTCTGCCGAGAACTTCCTTGGTTCTACCTCTTCTTACAGCAACAGTTTGAGCCAGAAATATTCGAGAAGCAATAGCTGGAACGGCAACATCAGATTGGAATGGAAGCCCGACACGCTCACCAATATCCTCTTCCGCCCCTCCATCTCGTGGAGCACCAGCGACAACAGAAACAACGGCCAGATGGCACAGTACAGTGCTGACCCCTACAAATACACCACCAGCCCTCTCTCCGACGAGGGCATCGACGAACTTGACAAGGCGGAGGCAATGGTGAACCGTCAGTTGTCCAGCGGTCTGAGCTATTCTGAGAGCAACAATATCAACGGTATGCTGCAGTTCAACCGCAAGCTTAGCTCCATGGGCCGCAACTTCACCCTGCGACTGGATGCCAAGTATACGGACAACGACAGCAAGAGCATCTCGCTGCAGAATACGCGCCTGTATCTTGTCCAGACGGCGGCAGGAAAGGATTCCACCTATTCCACCAACCGCTACAACATGACTCCATCGAAGAACTACAGCTACAGTGCGCAGGCCACCTATAGTGAGCCGCTCTGGAAGGCAACCTTCCTGCAGTTCAGCTATAAGTTCACCTATAGTTATTCGAAGAGCGACCGCAGTACCTACGACTTCAGCGACTACTCCTTCGACGGAATCACGCCAGTCTACAGGGCATGGGACAGCTACCTGAATCCCTTCTATGGCAACTTGGAGCAATACAAGAAGCAGAACCTGAGCCGCTATTCGGAGTACAAGAACTACAACCACGACATCCAGGTGATGATGCGGTTCATCCGACAGAAGTACAACTTGAGTTTCGGTGCCATGGTTCAGCCGCAGCAGTCGAAGTATATCCAGGACTACCAGGGCGTGTATGTGGATACCGTCCGCAACGTGGTCAACGTGAGTCCTACGCTCGACTTCCGCTACCGTTTCTCCAAGATGAGCAACCTGCGTATCAACTACCGGGGCACCACCTCGCAACCCAGCATCTCGCAGTTGCTGAACATCGTGGACGACAGCGATCCTCTGAACATCTCGATGGGTAACCCAGGCTTGAAACCCTCTTTCACACAGAGCTTCCGCTTGTTCTACAACAACTTCGTTCAGAACCACAACAAGGGCATCATGACCTTCGTCAATTTCTCCACGACGAGCAACAGCATCAGCAGTAAGGTGACTTACGACGAAGTGACGGGTGGACGAACCACTCGCCCCGAGAACATCAACGGCAACTGGAACGTGATGGGAGCCTTCATGTTCAACTGCTCCATCGACAGTGCGGGTGTATGGAACGTGAACACCGACACTAACCTCGGCTATCAGAACTATGTGAGCTATCTGAGCCTCGACCAGAACTCCGACTCGCAGAAGAACACCACCAAGAGCCTGACATGGCGCGAGCGTCTCTCGCTCAGCTATCGCAACGACTGGCTGGAGGTTTCGCTCGACGGAACGTTGAACTACAACCATGCCAAGAACCAGTTGCAGCCCACCAGCAACCTCAACACCTGGCAGTTCTCTTACGGGCCCAGCTTCACCCTCTCCGCTCCCTGGGGAATGAGTCTTAACTCCAGCCTCTCCGTGAGCAGCCGCAGGGGATATAACGACAGCAGCATGAACACCGACGAGCTGGTATGGAACGCCCAGCTCTCGCAGGGCTTCCTCAAGGGCAAGCCCCTGACATTGATGCTCCAGTTCTATGACATCCTTCGCCAGCAGAGCAATTTCTCCCGCGCCATCTCCGCCACTTCGCGCACAGATACCGAGTATAATGCCATCAACAGCTATGCGATGCTCCATGTCATCTACCGCATCAACCTCTTCGGAGGCAAGCAGGCGCGCAAGGATGGTCCGGGCGAAGGTCCCGGTGGCAGACCCGACTTTGGCGGTCGCCCATTCGGTGGCGGTGGTCGTCCCATGGGTCCTCCTCCCGGAGGTCCCCGATTCTAAGAATGCGTAAAATTCAAAATAGGTACAAAAAAGCAGCCGCTCCCGACGTGATGTCAGAGGCGGCTGCGCTATTTTTATAAGTTAGTGTTCGGATTAGAGGGCGAACTTGTAACCCAAAGTCAGCTGGAATACCTGACCTTTTGCGTCACCCTTTGAAGACAACTCAGTTACGCCTGCATTGTAACGAGCATCCAAGCATACGTTCTGGTATTCATAAGAGATACCCACTGGAATAGAGAAGTTCACAGACTTAACGTTGTCAACATCTGCAGTAACAGTTACGCCGGCTTTTGAACCTGTCACCTTAGATGAAACCTTGAAACCAGGCTGGAAACCTGCCTTCACTGCCAAGCCTTTTGCTACATAGAAGTTAACCAATACAGGAACGTTGATATAATCAAGCTTGTACTTTGCTTCTGTTTTTTTGTCCTTTCCGCCTTCCTGTGAATAGAGGGCGCCAACGCTCAAGCCAACGAGCTTGTTGAAATGATACTCGCCTTCAACGCCACCAACGAAACCTGCCTTGAACTCTGCATCATCGCTTGTTGTTGAAGCTGCGTTCAAACCAACCTTAGGCTGGATTGTAAATTCGCCACCCTGATACTGTGCGAAAGCACCTACTGAAGACAGCACCAAGGCTGCCATAACAAATAACTTTTTCATAATCTCTAATTGTTTTTTAGTTCTTACATCTTTGGACCCCTTTATCGAAATCCGGGTGCAAAGATATACTAAATAAGAATAGAAAACAAGTATTTTCGCAAATATTTTTCCGATTTAGGCAAAAATAAACGTATTTTCTTCCCTTTTCGGATAGTTTTTGTGGTAAAATTTCGTATTCAGGGGTACTTATTCCTCATCCTCGTCGATACTGTCCCAGCCCTCGTCATCGAATCCGAACATGGCGGGATCCACGAAGGCATCCAAGGCGCGGCGCTCCTTCTTGGTGGGGCGGCCGGTTCCTCTTGCTCTATCGACAAATCCACTGATGCGGCTCATTTCCAACAGCTCATACTGCTTGGCGTCGGTCACGTTCTTGTATACGCCATAGAGCATCTTGGCACCCACGCGCTGCTCGATGCAGTCGAGTACCTCGAAAGAGTAGGTGATGGGCGATTTCTTCACGCTCACCACGTCCCCTCGCTTGATGATGAAGGAAGGCTTGCGGTTGATGCCTCCCACCGTAACACGGCCGTTTTTGCAGGCATCAGCTGCGATGCTGCGAGTCTTGAAAATGCGGGCTGCCCAGAGCCACTTGTCTATTCTTGCGCTTTCCTTCATATTTACTTCTTCCCTAACTTGTTGTACTGGTTCATCGTGTTGTCGATGCCCTGCAGTACGAAACTCTTGATGATGTCCACCCCCAAGTCGATGGCGGGCTGCAGCTGCTTCATGTCATCCTCGCTGTATTTGCCCAACACCCAGTCAATCTGTCCGCCGCGGGGATAGTCGTTACCGATACCCACACGCAGTCGGGCATAGTCCTGGCCGATGAGTTGCTGGATGTGTCCCAGTCCGTTGTGGCCGCCGTTGCTGCCGTTCGCCTTCAGGCGGAAGGCACCGAGCGGCAAGGCAAGTTCGTCGCTGATCACCAACAGGCGTTTCTGGTCAATCTTCTCCTGCTGTAGCCAGTAGCGCACGGCGTTGCCGCTGAGGTTCATGAACGTGGTGGGCTTCAGCAGAAACACCTTTCGCCCCTTGAGCGAAGTCTCCGCCACGAAACCGTAACGCTTGTCCTCAAAATGAATATTGGACGCTTTAGCAAAAGCGTCCAATACCATAAATCCCGTGTTGTGTCTGGTCCCTGCGTACTCGTCGCCTGGGTTGCCCAGTCCACATATCAAAAATTTGTCCAATTTGAATCTTCTGAATTGTTCTTAATTTCAACGGGTTGCCTAAGCAAGATTACTCAGCGGCAGCCTGTGCGGCCAACTGTGCGTTACGTGTCATCTTGATGGAGCAAACTACCACAGCCTTGCTTGTAGCCAACTCGAGACCCTCGTAAGAAAGCTCGCCCACCTTGATGCTCTTGCCGATCTTCAGGTCAGTAACGTCTACATCGAGGTGCTCAGGAATCTGCTGGTAAGGAGCGGTAACGTTGATCTTGCGGATAGAGAGGTTCATACGGCCACCGTCGCGAACACCCTGTGCCAGACCTACCAACTTAACAGGAATACCGATGGTGATAGGCTTCTGGTCGTTCACCTCGTAGAAGTCAACGTGCA
>CAVCCB010000080.1:0-8838 GCA_963600595.1 Subdoligranulum sp. APC924/74
AATACTTATTCAAATATCTTAAACTCATATCCTTGCTCCTTCAGCCATTCGATGGACTGCGGAAGGGCGGTCTTCAACTTGTCTATGCTCTTCAGCGAGTCGTGGAAGGTGATGATGCTGCCGTTGCGGGCATATCGCTTCACGTTCTTCACTACGTCATCTGCCGAGAGCCACTTGGAGTAGTCGCGGGTCACGACATCCCACATGATGACATTGTAGGTGCGGTGCAACCACCAGTACTCGCTCGGTCGCATCCATCCGTGGGGCGGACGGAAGAGGTGGGCATGGATGATGTCGTTGGCTTGGTTGGTGTTCAGTACATACGAGATGACGCGGTGCTTCAGGGCCCCGATGTGGTTGAAGGTATGGTTGCCAATCTGGTGCCCTTCTGCCACAATCTGGTTGTAGAGGTCATGGTGGCGCAACACGTTCTCGCCCACCATGAAGAACGTAGCCTTGATGTTGAACTCTCTCAGGGTCTTCAGGATGAAAGGGGTGGACTCTGGGATGGGACCGTCATCAAAGGTGAGATAGACGGCGTGTTCGTTGGGGTCCATTCTCCAGATTGCCTTGGGATAGAGCCACCTGAGCCACTTGGCTGGTTGTTCGATAAACATCTTGGGTAAATTTTGTAGGGAGATTGTTGGTGGTAGGTATACTTGGTAGGACAGCCCCATTTGGGCTGCCCTACCAAGTACTTGGGTATTTTTAATTAATCGTTTGCCTGTGGTATCTTGCCACCTCTGCCGTGATACAGGGTATAGAGGGCATTGAGCTGCTTCTCATACTTCTGTCCCAACTGAGGACTTACCATGTCGGCAACGTCACAGATGCTCTGCATGATCATGATCTGGCGGAGACAGTCGTTCTGACTCTGCAGGAAGCGGTCGTTGGGCAGGGAGAGATAGTAGTTGAGATACTGGTAAGCGTTCTTCCAGCATGCCTCCACATATTCCTTGCCCTTCGCCTTCTGGCCGGTCAGGAGCCAGCCACGAGCCATGTCCAGACCACCGCTCATATATTCGAGCGTCACGTTGTAGGCTGGAATCTCGGTGTCGGCCTTCTTCAGAATGTCGACAGCCTTCTGCTTCTTGCCCTCGGCAATGAGCTGCAGAGCTGTCTGGGCGAGCAGTCTGCGGTGTGTGTAGCACATACGCATCGTGGTCTCGTCGATGTAGAGGCCCTTCTGCTTCAGGTTGCCGAACTTGAAACGCTTCATGATGTTGTGGTAAGCCTTCTCCGTGTCAAACTTCTTCGCACCGGGCTTGTTGGTGGTGAAGGGAGTGATGCGGTTCACCAGTCCCTCCTGCACGAAGTTGTCGCCCAGGTTCATGTAGTTCTCCTCGCCTACGGTGAGTGCCACATAGAGAGGACGGGTCCAGTTGCACTGTGCCAGCATCTCCAGCATCATCAGGTCACCCTTGTAGAGGGCGTTCTTGCCAGTCAGCGAGATGACCATCTTGTCGGGGATGGTATCGGAAGCCATCAGCATGCCGCTCTTCTTCACTGCCTCCTTGTCGATGGTCACATAGAGGGTGTCGGTGGGGATGAAGTGCATATCCGGGTTCTTGCTGCGCACCCAGTTCTTCAGGACGTTCTTCAGCTCGAATGGCTCTGCGCCAAACTGCTTCTTGGCTGCCTCGGGGTCTTGCTTGTAGAAGTCGAGAATCTGCTGCTTGGCGGATGGCTCTACCTGTACATACTCGTTGGTGCCGGAGCAGAAGTCGAGTCGTGGCCAGGTGATGGGCACGGAGGGTGAGTTGTAGGCAGGACGCTTCATCTGGTCGATGTACCAGTCGGTCTGCAGGTAGCTCAGGTTACATACGCGGGCATCTGTTCCCACGCCTTCCACCTCCTGGTTGTACCACAATGGGAAGGTGTCGTTGTCTCCGTTGGTGAAGATGATGGGGTTGCCCTTCTCCTGGAGCGACATCAGGTAGTTCTGGCCGAAGTCACGGCAGGTGTAGCGGTCTGAGCGGTCGTGGTCGTCCCAGGTCTGCGATACCATCTGGATAGGTACGAGCAGAGCGAGTACGGCTACGATGACTGTCACGGCAGTGCCGCTCAACTTTGCCTTCTTCTTCAGCAGGTCGAGAATGGCGAGCACACCGAGACCGCACCAGATAGCGTAGGCATAGAACGAACCGGCGTAAGCATAGTCACGCTCACGGGGCTGCATGGGCACCTGGTTCAGGTAGAGCACGATGGCGAGACCTGTCATGAAGAACAGGAAGAACACCACCCAGAACTGTTGGATGCCGACGGGCAGGATTTCCTCTGTCTCCACGCCCTTCTTTATCACCTTACGCTTGCGGGTGTACCATGCCTGCCAGAAGAGACCGATGAGGCCGAGGATGAGAGGCATACAGTAGAACACGTTGTGTCCCTTGTTCTCCTTCAGGTCATCCGGCAACTTGCTCTGGTCGCCGTACAGCTGGTCGTCGATGAAGGAGATACCGGTAATCCAGTTGCCGTGCTCTGGCTCTCCGTTGCCCTGGATGTCATTCTGACGGCCGGCGAAGTTCCACATGAAGTAGCGCCAGTACATGAAGTTGCACTGGTAGGAGAGGAAGAAGCGGATGTTGTCCACCTGTGAAGGCATCTTCACCATGATGTTCTCGCCGCAACGGTCGTAGGGCACCTGTGTGCCGTCCACTCCGCCCAGCCAGTCTTCGTAAGCCTGTGCGTGGGATGAGTCATACATACGTGGGAAGAACATATTCTGTGCATACTTGTACTTGTTCTTGTGGCTCACTACAAAGTAGGAGTCCTTCTCGTCTGCTGAAGCCTTCTCTTTGCGCTGGTAAACGGGTGCTCCCTCGCTCATCACGGGCTTGCAATAGCCGCCGTCCTGCTGCAATGCCACCTGTGAGGTGTATGCCTGGCCGTAGAACAAGGGGCGGTCGCCATACTGGTCACGGCTCAGGTAGCTTCCCAAGGTGAAGATGTCCTCGGGGGAGTTCTGGTCCATCGGAGGGTTGGCGGATGAGCGGATTACGATGAGCGCATAGCTGGAGTACCCGATCATCAACATCAGCATGCAGAGCAGGGCTGTGTTCTTGACACGGGCGGAGATGAGGGGCAGGAACTGCACCTTCTTTTTGCTTGTATTCCGGTATGTGTTCTTGTATGTTGTGTTGTACGAAATCACTTCGCCTTTTTCATTATATACTGGCTCTTTGATGGGGTCTTGTACAATCTCAACAACATTCTCAGAGGGCGCTTCCTGTTTGCGCTTATAGTTGAGCACAAACCACAGGATGGCCAATACGATGACACCGCAGATCACTGCGCTCCAGCCGTAGCCATAGAAGGGAATGCCGAGCATGCCGAAGCCCAGAATGAAGGCGATGTTTTGTCGCTTCACATTCTTGTCGGTGGCGTTGTAAGTCTCGTAGATACCCCAGATAACCGAGGCAACAAGGCAGATGATGTAAACGATCTCGCCAGTGTTGAACGGACAGCCGAGCACGTTGACGAAGAACAGTTCGAACCAGCCTCCCACGGTGATGATGCCGGGCACTACGCCGTAGAGTACGGCAACCACTACCAGGAAGGAGACAATCAGAGCCAATAAAGAACCCTTCAGGTTGGCCTGTGGCACCTTTTTATAATAGTATACCAATACGATGGCGGGGATGCAGAGCAAGTTGAGCAAGTGAACGCCGATACTCAGACCCGTCATATAGGCGATGAGCACGAGCCAACGGTCGCTGTGGGGCTCGTCTGCATGGTCTTCCCACTTGAGTATCAGCCAGAACACCACTGCTGTGAAGGCTGAGGAGAAGGCATATACCTCACCCTCTACGGCGGAGAACCAGAAGGTGTCGCTCCATGTGTAGATGAGTGCGCCCACCATACCCGAAGCCTCGATGGCAATCATCTTGGCGGTGGTCATTTCCTTCCAGTCGCCGATGATGAGCTTGCGTGCCAGGTGGGTGATGGTCCAGAAGAGGAACATGATACAGACGGCACTCAAGAGTGCGCTCATCGTGTTCACCATCTTCGCCACCTGTGTGGTGTCGCTGGCAAAGTGTGTGAAGAAATTGCCCAGGAGCATAAAGAACGGTGCCCCCGGCGGGTGGCCGATCTCTTGCTTGTAAGCAGTAGTGATAAACTCAGGACAGTCCCAGAAACTGGCTGTCGGTTCAATCGTGGAACAATAGGTGAAGGCCGCAATGAGGAACGCGACCCATCCGAAGATATTGTCCACCAGTTTGTACTGTTTCATTATTGTTTAAACTTTAATGTATTTATTCTTGCTTTGCATTGTTGCCCTAAGGGTACAAATCGCTTGCAAAGATAATAAAAAGATAAGAGATAGGGGGATGCCTACTGCTTTTTTTAGGTATTTTTGTTCAAAAGTTCCTTAAATGATGCACTTTATTGCAATAAAAGTGTTACCTTTAAAGCAATTCACACATTGAGGAAGTGCTCTTCGAGCTTCTCCCTGGGCATATCGGCGGTGGCGTGATAGTGGAGGTGGTGGTTGACGCAGGCGATATGCTTCACGTTGTTCAGCACCTCTGCGATGTCGTGGCTCACGATGATGATGGCGCAGTCCTTGTTGATCTGCTCCAGCATCTCGTACATCTGCTTCTGGAATCGACGGTCGATGTAGGTGTTGGGCTCGTCGAGGATCACCACGTCGGGCTTGGAGACGATGGCACGGGCGAGGAGCACGCGCTGGAGCTGTCCGCCGCTCAAGGCTCCGATGTGGCTGTCCTTGAGGTCGAGGAGCTGCATTCTGTCCAAGGTGTCGGCCACCTGCTGGTGCTGCTCCTTGGTGTAGCGGGAGAACAGTCCCTTGGTCTTGCTCAGTCCCGACAGCACCACCTCATACACGGAGATGGGGAACTGTCGGTCGAGGGCATTGTACTGCGGTAGGTAGCCCATGGTGATACCCTTCACCTCCTTGCCTTGTTTGAAGTACCTTATATTGCCGTTCGAAGGCTCTTTCAATCCCAATATAAGTCGCATGAGGGTGGTCTTGCCGCCCCCGTTGGGTCCGATGATGCCCAGGTAGTCGTCCTGATATACGGTGAGGTTCACGTCTTGGAGCACCTGCTTGTTCTCGTAGCCTGCCGAGAGATGTTCTATTTCTATGATTGGAGTCATACTTGATGTTGTTGCGTTTTTGTTGATGTGCCTTGATACTTGTAGATTTGGAAGCTTCCACCGTCGCTCTTGCAGTATTTTTGTAGGAGCTGCTGGATAAACTCGGCATTCTCCCGCACGTGTTTCTCATCGCCGTCGTATCCGTTGATGAGAACCGCGAGGCGGGTGGTGTCGATTGTCATCTTGGTGCGTTCGTTGTCGCTGGTGGGTGTTCCCACGCCTCCCTTCGCATCTCGATAAACGGGCAGTCCCTCTATGTTGATCATTCCTCTGCCGATGCCCTCGTAGGGCTCTCCGGCTTTCCCCACGCCCAGGGTCAGTGTGTCGCCCTCAAACTTGTCTGCATCGAAGCCACCGATACTGTAGCCATAGGCAATGCTGGCCAGGTTGACGAGGTCTACGAGGGTGTCTATCTGATAGAGTGTCTTTCCCTGGAGCATCCTGCGGATGAGTGATTCCGATGCGGGGCGATAGCGGGAAGGGTCCTTGCCGCAGGCCCGATACACCTTTCTTGTGGCGGCGATGCCGCTTATCTGCTTTAATGATTCCGTGGTGAGCGTTTGCCTGTATCTCTCGCCGAGGGCATTGATCTCGTCCCAAAGTTCCTGGCAGTAGGGGGTGTTTTCTACGCTTGCCTCCAAGCAAGCCCCAACGAAGGTGGGGCATACGGTCTCGATTTCTTCTGATACAACAATCTTCATAGTGTTCCTTTTTTAGTGAATACATTTCTGTTGATGATGTGTTGCTATATTTGCGCTGCATCCGACTGCAAAAGTACTACTTTTTTTTGAGAATCGTTGCGTGTATAGTAAAAAATGTTAGATTACCCCCTTCACCACAGTGCTTATCGGCATTTCCTGCGACTTGGTGAAGAGGAAAATGAGGTGAACTCCTGACAGCTGGCTTTTTTCTCTAAAGAAGTCCTCAGTAATATGTTATTTCTAATGTTGTGGGGCATGATTTTTTTTGTTCTTCAGTTAAATTCATAGATGCCGTGTTTGCTGTATTTTCTTTGATATAATATTAAGATCCTATGAAAAAATCCATCGTTTCGTAGCGAAAAGATGGATTTTGGAGTATTTTATGAATAAAACAATACTTCTAACTTCAGACCTTCAAGAAGTGCTCTTCGAGTTTCTCCCTGGGCATATCGGCGGTGGCATGATAGGGGAGGTGGTGGTTGACGCAGGCGATATGCTTCACGTTGTTCAGCACCTGCTTGTTCTCGTAGCCTGCCGAGAGATGTTCTATTTCTATGATTGGAGTCATACTTGATGTTGTTGCGTTTTTGTTGATGTACTCAAATATACACAATTTACTTGTGCAAAGGTAAACAAAAATAGCGAAACACGCAAGTAAGATGACAAGAAATCACATTTTCTGATATACTCGAACATAATCCACATTATATTTCAGAGGAAAGCACGAAAGGTCAGGAGTTCCTCCATTGCTGCCGATTGCCAGGTTCAAGATAACATAATGCTTCATGACGTTCGAGATAAAGGGATTCTCGTAATTATCATCATATCCTTTGTTGTATGTCGTTGTCAAATCAATTTTGTTGAGGAGTTCATCATCCAAGTAGATGGACATATAGTTCTCGTCCCAATCCATTCTCCAAACATGAAATTTTTTTGCCCAATCCTTGTCTTTACCAGTAAAGTGCGAAATAGGAGTGACCGACTCATTCCAAATAGCTTTCCACTGTTCCTTGTCTCCCCAACAAGCATTTGCCAAAATAGAAGGGCGACCGTTTTTTAAATAGAATTCCAATATGTCGACCTCGCCATTGTTAGGCCATTCCCATTTGTCTCCCAAGAGCCAAATGGCTGGCCAACTGCCAGTGGACGTTGGGATTTTTGCACGAACCTCAATCCTTCCATAGTGGAAAGAGAAACTGTTTTGAGTGGTCACGCTGCTAGATGTATACTCTGCGTACTTTCTCTGGAGTTTCCAATCACCACTTCCTGCTACATAATTAGGATTGGTCACTTGCTCTTTGCGACCTTCTATTACCAAACAACCATTTGAAACGGTAGCATTGTCTGACTGATACCATTGTAGTTCCTCGTTTCTTTGAAAACCATGCTCAAATGTCCAGTCTTTCCCAGGCTTTCCGTCTACATCAAATTCATCATGCCAAACGAGCGAATATCCCTCATAAGTAGCGGGGGCAATATTTTTTGTTGTGGGCTGATATTCTGTGGAATCGATGACTTCCGTATGGCTTTTGCTTTCTTCATTGGTATTTTCATCCGAAGAACTGCCGCAAGCTGGTAGAAAAGTCAGAGCCATCATTATGATTAATGCATCCATAGCTTTTAATTTATTTCTCATTTTGTTTAATTTATTCATTGAAACGGAAAGAGTGCTTATTTGGGCAAATCTCAAACAAGCACCCTTATACCATAAAGTCCTATTTCCACAAATCATTCTGCGTCAACAGAGGATTGCTATCCAATTCAGTCTGAGGAATCGGCCATACATACTCTTGCTCTCCCTTGTAATTCCTGTATTCATAAGCAAACTTATATGTTGATGCCTCATCGTTGATTCTGTCTACCGCATCTTTCAAAGTATGCCAACGGTATAGGTCAAACAAGCGCAGGCCTTCGAATGCTAATTCCACTCTTCGTTCATGGCGGACTATCTCCCGCAGTTTTTCTTGGGAGAGTCCTGTCCCCTCTACGGATTCAATATTAGGCATTCCGGCTCTTTGTCTTACCTCATCTATTAATTTTACCGCATTTTCCAAGCTTTGGTTGCTTTCAATATATGATTCTGCCAAAGACAGCAACACTTCTGCATATCTTATCAAGTAGAAATCTTGCCCTGAATCCCACGATGTAGACCATGTCAAGTCGGGGTTGAAGTATTTCATCACATATACAGTTGAGAAAGAAGCGGCAGAGCCTCCATAATTCCAATTGGCTTCCCCCCACGTCATACCAGGAAGAAAAAGCGTAGTCTTAAGGCGGGGGTCACGGTTCTCATACCTTGTACCTGTTGCTGACCAGAGATCAGGACTGCCATCCACAATGTCGCAAACATCATCCTTTTTTGTATAAGGTGTGCCGTCCAATTGGTAATAGGCATCAGCTAAGTCAATGGTACCGTTGAGTGCCTCCAGGGGTGCCCCCCAATGACCGCCCATTGCATTGCCTTCACCCTTTCCGGGTCCTTCATATCTTACTCCCCAAATGATTTCACTACAGCTCTCATTGTCTTCTGTGAACAATGTGGTATAGTCGGGGAACAATGAATAGCCTATGGACATTACTTCCTGATAAGCCTTGATAGCCACATCCCACTTTTCGTTGTAAAGTGCGATTCTTCCCAGCAAACTCAAGGCTGCACCTTTTGTGATTCGTCCTCTTTCCGTAGTTTCCTTTGGCAATATGTTTGCTGCATTTTGCACGTCTTGGATGATATTGGAAACTATTGTATCCCGCTCTGTCTTTTCACAATTGGCTTCGGTCAAACTTTGGGTGCTTGTAATATAAGGTACGTCCTGATAAGTCATCGTGAGATTCAAGTACATTAAGGCACGGATAACGATTGCTTCGGCCTTATATTGCTCCCTTGTAGTTTCGTCCATGTCAACATTGCCAATATTACTTACCAAGCTGTTGCAGCGCTTGATAGCCTCATAATTGGCTGCCCAGTAAGTTTCTACAAGCCTTGAGCTGCTGGATTGAGTACCATTGCATATATCATAAC
>CAVCCB010000081.1:0-8817 GCA_963600595.1 Subdoligranulum sp. APC924/74
CTGGCAGAATCTCATCAACTCGTTCGAGCTTTGGCATTATCAGAAGAAAGAGGCGGGCAAGCAGTAGCTTGTCCCTTTTTTCTGTATAATGATACAAGATTTATCGTCAGTTCTTATGGCGGAACAAAATAATTGTTGTACTTTTGCATCGGATTTGAAGACAACAAAAACATATCACCATAAACAATGACTACAGAATTACAGAAACGTCCCCTTTTCAAGGAAATTCAGGACTATGCATTCATTGCCATCGGCATGATTTCCTATGCCATCGGCTGGAATGTGTTCCTGTTGCCCACCAATGTCACGGCGAGTGGACTGCCGGGTATCTCCTCCATTATCTACTGGGCAACCGGACTCCCAGTGCAAGTGCCTTATTTCGTCGTTAACGCCTGTCTGCTGATTGCCGCACTCAAGATCCTGGGCCGCAAGTTCTGCGTGAAGACAGTCTTCGCCGTGGTCGTCGTGACAGCCCTCACCTCCTTCTTCTCCCAGATGATGGGAGATATCCATCTGCTGAAGGAAGAACCCCTCTGGGCTGCTATCCTCGGCGCCGTGTTCTGCGGTTGCGGCATCGGATTGGGATTCTCGGCGGGAGGAAGCACGGGAGGTACCGACATCGTTGCCGCCATCGTCAACAAGTACCGTGACATCTCGTTGGGTCGTGTCATCATGATCTGCGACATCTTCATCATCTCCTCCAGCTATTTCGTGGTACACGACTGGGAAAAGGTGCTCTATGGCTATGTGGTACTCTATGTGCAGGCATTCTGTATCGACCAGGTGGTAAACAGCCGCCGCCGCTCGGTGCAGTTCTTCATCATCTCGAAAAAATATGAGGAGATAGGCAGGCGCATCAATATCGATGCCGATCGTGGCGTGACGGTGGTGGATGCTTCGGGCTTCTATTCGGGGCAGGAGGTGAAAATGCTCTTCGTCCTCGCCAAGCAACGCCAGTCGCAGACCATTTTCCGCCTGATAGAGGAAATCGACCCCCAGGCGTTCGTATCGCAAAGCTCCGTCATCGGCGTGTATGGCAATGGATTTGACAAGATCAAGTACAAACACAAGGAGAAGAAATGACGTTAGAATGTGGTTCTAAATCTATTTAAACGGCATACTGAAAAAAGGCTTTGGGGATTGCTCCCCAAAGCCTTTTTTCAGTATGCTCTATAATAAAGATGTCTTTATTTCTTGGTCATCACGCAGGTCATGCCCTCGTCGATGTAAGTGTACTCACCATACCAGGCGGTGAAGTCCTTGAAGGTGATGGTGCCGTCGTCACTGATGGTTCCCACCACAGGAGTGGTGGAGGTGGTGGTGGCTGCGAAGCCGTAGTAGCCTCCCCAGTCGCTCTTCGGCTGGATGGTGACGGTCTTGGCACTCAGGTCCACGCTGGCGGTGAAGTTGTCTTGCCAACCGTAGAAGTTGTAGATGTTGAGCGTGCCGTCGTCGTTCTTGCTGATGGTCACCTCGTCGGTTTGGTCTACGGTCTGCTGGCTCCAGTCTGAGGAGAAGTAGTCGGTACCCGTACTCGTGGCGTCGTAGGTGCCGCAGAGGTCGTCAATGGTAAGCTCGGCGCTTGCACTGCCCCACGTGAAGTCATCGTAGCCACCGCCCAGGCTGTTGCCGTCCTTGTCGTACAGATAGGTGTAGAACCATACCTCGCCCTGGCTCTTGTCGCCCGTGAACTCGGAGTAGCCGCTGCCGGGGTAGATGTATACATACTTCTCGCTGCTCACCCAGAAGGAGTAGTAACCGCCGTCTTCCGTAGCGAGAGGCGAAATCTCTGTGCCGCCCTCAGGTACGGAGAAGCTGATGTCCTTTCCCTCCGCTCCGTAAGGCGCCTCGATGGTGTAGCTGCCGTCATCGTATGCCACGATGTCTGCGGTAAAGCTCTCGCCCAAGGCTGCCGAGGTGTAGGTGCCGGTCTTGCGCCATACCTCAGCCTTGCTGCGCTCGAAGGTGAGGGAGATGGTCTCGGAGTTGGAGTAAGCCTCGTCGTCGCTGGTGGCAGTGATGTTGATGGTGTATGTGCCGATGGGAAGACCGGTGAGGGTGATGCTGTTGGTCTCCGCTATGCCGTACTGGGTTTCTCCGTCTGCATCCTTGTAGTTGTACAGATAGCTGCTGGCATGCTCCACTGCCGGCCAGGTGATGGTCACGCCGCCGTTGGCGCTGCTTGCCTGGGGTACGGGGTTGGCAAGGGGTGTCAGGGCGTTGGTCGTGGCGGTGAGGGTGGCAATGGGGGAGGTCGTCTTGTCACCTGTTGCCGCAGCATAGGCCCATACCTTGAGGGTGTAGGCGGTGTTGGGCGACAGGCCGCCTGCCAGCAATGAGGTCTCGGTGGTGACATTGCCCATCACCAAGGCGTCGCCCTGGTACAGCTCATAAGCATACTGGGTAGCTCCGCTGACGGGCTGCCAGTTGAAGGCGAGGGCGCTTACATACGTATCGCTCTGTGAGATGGACGGTGCGTCCAGCGGTGTCTTCACCACATCGTCGCTGCTGCATGAGGCAAGGCTCATGCAGGCGATGACGGCGAGTAATAGGATATGATATATCTTTTTCATTGTTGTCTTGTTTTAAATTGGTTTGTAATGTCCTCTTCTACTCTTCCACCTGTGTGAAGTTGATGTTGATGTAGTTGTAGGAGTCTGAAGAACCGTCGGTGTATTCCGTGTAGTAGGTTCCGAACATACCGTATCCCTTGGAGAAGGAAATGTAGGAGTAGTCGCCATATCCCGTGTAGGTGCGCATGATGTAGATTTCGCTCACGGTCTTGCCGCCTACGGTCCATTGCGGGTATTCGTCCTTCTCGGTGTCATAGAGCAGGAAGCAGTCCACGCCGTCTGACGACCAGTTCTGGTAGTTGGTGTATGGCTCTATCTTGTTGTAGCCTGTTACTCCGGTGGCGGCTCCACCCACGGTGAAGACCATGTCGAGTCCTGAACCTACGAAGTCCTTGATGCGATAGCGGCTGGTGGATCCGAGACGCTCTATCGCGGTGTTCCAGGTCTGCTCGTTGCCACCCACCTTCCAGCTTACGACGGCATTGGGTACATAGGTGTTCCAGCTGGCCTCCATCACATAGGCGCTGTAGGTGGTGGCACCGTCCAACTCAGTGTAGTGGTCGGCATACGCTTCGTCGATGGCGAGACTGAAGTCATACTTCTTGTTCTCCTCCATCGTGCCCAGACCGATGGTGAGCTTGGTACTCTTCTCTCCGGCCTTGAAGGTCACGGAGGAAGGAATGGTGAGACCGTCGGCTGCCGACTTGCAGATGATGGGCACCTCGGCTGCCTCGGTGACATCTTGGCGGGAGACGATGACGTCTATCGAGGTCTTCTCGCCGGGAGAGTTGATGAAGTCGGCGGCATTGCTGGCATCGAAATACACCTGCATGCAGTCGGCCGGTGTCTGTGCACCGGGCACATAGTCGCTGTCAGCCTTGTCGTTGCACGCCGTGAAACCGAGAGCCACGGCGAGCAACATGGATATGTTGAATATTATTCTTTTCATAGGATTCTTCTTTTTTGTACGTTACTTGCAATATTCTGCGATGTCTGACACGGGGTCGGGGTTCATGACCACACCCTTGTTGAAGCTGCGTTCTGTCTCCGGGATGTAGAAGTTCATCCAGGGTGCCGCATAGCCCGCCTTCGACTTCAGACGGTAGGTCTCCAGATAGTTGGTGCCCTCCTGCGAGCGGTTCACCTGCAGACCGAGACGCTTGTAGTCGGCGAAGAGCACATCCTCGCCCCAGAACTCGATATACTTCTGGGCAATCATCTCCTTGGTGAAATCTGCGTCTGTCGTTGCCTCGCAAGTGTAGGTCGTTCCTTCTTTGTAGCGGTAGCTGTTGAGGAAGGACTCCAACTGACTCTTGGCCGATGCCAGACCGTCGGTGTGAAGGGCTGCCTCCATCTTGATGAAGTACATCTCCTCCACGCGCATCAATGGAATGGTCACGAGCATACCCACTTCCTGTGACTCCATGTCGCCCGAGGCGGGACGGAACTTCAGGTTGGCGTATGCCGGCAGACGGCTCCAGTTGGTGTTTTCGGAGAGGGAAGTCGAGGTTTCGTCTTTCAACTGAGTCTCGTATTTGTCATTAGGAACGGTCTTTGCTCCGGCATCCTCTGGATCCACCCAAGTGGTCTTGCGCCAGTCGCCGTCGCCAATCTTGTCATAGAGAGCCTTGCTGATGCAACGGTACTCGCCACCGTAGGCAGCGATGCCCCAGGTGGGCTCGGATGCGCAGATGCCCGTGATGCTGCACCAGTAGTTAGGTGTCTGCTCGGTAGAGGTGAACTTATATTCCCATATCCAAGATGACTCCTCCGTGTTGAAGCCGGTCTGTGCATTGTGCCATTCTTCCTCCGACATGGGCTGGTAGCCGGTATTGATTACCTTCTGGGCATATTCTGCGGCCTTCCTGTAACAGTCGTTGGCGGTGGTGATGCCCAGGGCGGTGAAGCCGTCGTCGTCGCTCTCATGCTGCAGCTGCTCTGCCAGATCCGAGGGGTTGCGGTCGAAGCGGGTACCTATGTAGAGCCAGAAGCGGGCGGCCAGACCGTTGATGACATCCGCGTTGATGTCGTTCTTTCCGTTGCGGGAATATTCGCCGATGTATTTCTCCGCCAGTGTCAAGTCCTTGTTGATGAATCGGTACATCTTGTAGAAAGGTGCGCGGGGGTTGTTCTTGCTCTCTTCTGCCGTGGTGCTTTCGGTAACGAGTGGCACGGTGAGCCCCATCACGCCGTTGGCCTTTGCCTTGTTGTCGAGGCTCTCGTAGCCCGTATTGTAGTATTCGAACATCGTGGAGAGCTGTATGTAGCAGAGGGCGCGGTAGGTATGGGTGATGGCGATCGACTGCTTCATCTCTGTGCTTGCGTTCTCCTCGTCCACACCCGAGAGGATGCGGTTGGTGTTGTTGATGAAGCTGTAATAATAATAGTAGGGGTAGCAGGAGTAGTCGGCAAGGTCGGTGGCTGCCTCCAGCGACTTCTGGTAGTTCCAGGAAGAGCCTGTGGTGGGCATTCCGTCGAGCATCAGGTCGCGCCAGTACATATAGCAGGGATAGCCCCAGTCGCCGAGGGCCTCATACCAGCTGCCGGCTGTGGAACCGTATGAGTCGGTCTCTATCATCTTCGACTTCAGGCCGCTCACGAGCATGCTGAATGACTTGCTGCTGCTGTTCACCTGTTCCTTGGAGGCTACGTCCGTAGGCTCCACGGTCTCCACACAGCTGCCCAACGCCAGTGTGGCAGCCGCGAGTGGAATCATATATATCTTTTTTGCGAAAGTATTCATAACATTTTGTTTTTAGAATTGTACGGAAAGACCGGCTGTGACGGTGCGGGCAGGGGCGTATTTCACGTCGCTGCTCACAGAGCCTTGGTAACTGATGCGTGGGTCGAAGCCCTTGCGGTGGCTCCAATAGGTGAGGTTCTCGCCTGACACGTAGAGGCGGAGATGGGTGAGCCCCAATGGCTGGATCCACTTCTTGGGGAAGGTGTAGCCCAAAGACACGTTCTGCAATGACAGCCAGCTGGCATTGGTCAGGAACCTGTCGGAGGTGCTTGCCGCATACTGGTCGCCATACTGGAAGCGGGGGATGTTGGAGCTGGTGTTCTGCTCGGTCCATGCGTTCAGCAGGTCCTTGTGCAATGCCTGTCCGGTGAAGCCTGCCGTGGGGGTGTCCATCAGCGACTGATAACCCCAGTCCATGGCCTTTCCGCCCACGGAGTAGGCGAAGGAGATGTTGAAGTCGAAGCCGTAGGCCGACACGCTGGTGTTGAAGCCGCCGTAGAAGTCGGGCAGCGCCGTACCGCAGTTGAAGAAGTCCTTGTCGTCCGAGATGTCGTTGGGGTTGGTCGTGGTGGTCAGGTTGCCCTCGCTGTCATGGATGTACCACATCGACTCTCCCGACTCGTTGACTCCGGCGTACTTTCTCAGTCTCCAGGTGTACATGGGCAGTCCCTCGCCATAGAAGTAGCTGTTGCTGGTGTAGCCGGCATGACCGTCGAGGTCGTTGTACTTGTTGTCGTCGTTCAGGCGGAGGATCTTGTTCTTGTAGGCGGTCAGGTTGGCACCGATGGTCCACTTGATGTCCTTGGTATAGATCACGTCGCCTTCCAACTCAATCTCCACACCCTTGTTCACCATGTCGCCGATGTTGGAGGAGTAGCCTGAGTAACCCTGTGACAGAGGCACCCTGATGGTGCAGAGCATGTCGGTGGTCTTGCGGTAGAAGTAGTCGAGACCTCCTCTCAGACGGCTCTTCAGCACCTCGAACTCGAAACCAGCGTTCACGTTGGTCACCGTCTCCCAGGTGATGTTCTCGTTGCCCACGTTCTTCAGGGTGAGGCCAATCTCGTTGCCCTCGCCTTTCTTGATGTTGTAGGTGTCGGTGTAGAGGAAATCGTCGATGTTGTCGTTACCGTTCTGTCCGAACGATGCCTTCAGTTTCAGGGAGTTGAGCCATTTCACCTCCTTCATCCAGTCTTCCTTCGTGATGATCCATGCGCCGCCGAATGAGTAGAAGTTACCCCAGCGGTGGTCGGGATGGAAGCGGGAGGAGGCGTCGCGGCGGTAGGACACCTGACCGAAGTACTTGCCGTCGTAG
Organism: Subdoligranulum sp. APC924/74; assembly: GCA_963600595.1. GTDB lineage: Bacteria > Bacteroidota > Bacteroidia > Bacteroidales > Bacteroidaceae > Prevotella. The sequence continues at coordinate 6,632 of CAVCCB010000081.1, forward strand.
TCGTAGAGGGCGCGGAAAATCCAGCCCTCGGTGTTGTAGTCGCTCTTGTAGGAGGAGTTGGAAATATAGGTGGTAGCGCCGTCCAGCTCCTGGTTGCCGAAGTAGGAGAACATGTTCTTGCGGTCGCCCGTCATGTAGTCGTAGGTGTGCCTGTAGTTCTCATGGCCGGCGAGGAGCGACACGTTGTGCTTGCCGAAGCTATGGGCGTACTTTAGCAACTCCTGGAAGTTGGTGGAATTGTAGTTGTAGTCATATTTGTAGACATAGCCGTTCGGATAACTCATGTAGCCGAAACCATAGTAGGGGTTGATGGTCTGGGTCATGCGGTTGGAGCTGTTGTAGATGTTGCCGCTCAGTGTGGCGGTGAGTCCTTCCACAATGTTGATGTCGGCGAATCCGTTCAGCGTGAAGGTGTTGGAAACGGTGTTGTTGGTGTTGAGGGCGGCGTCAGTGATGCCGTTCGACTGTGAGATGTAGGGACGCACATAGGAACTGCCCAGATACATTCCGTCACCATAGTCTCCCACCACACCGTATTCGTTGCGGAGAATGTTGCCCTCGCCGTCGCGCAGGTAGACGGGATAGATGGGACCCATCAGGGCTGCCTGGTAGAAGACGTTGTTCTTGCCGGTGTCACTTTTGTCGGATGCGTAGTTGTCGCTGTTGCTGGTGTTGTCGGTGTTGGAGTGTGCGTAGTTGATGTTTCCGCCTACGTTGAGCCATTTGGTCGCCTTGTAGCTGGCTTTCATGCGGGCGGTGTAGCGCTCGTAGTCGCTGCCCACAGCGATACCCTCGTTGTTGAGGTAGCCCAGGGAGGCGAAGAACTGTCCCTGCTCGTTGCCGCCGTTCACGCTCACGTTGTATTCCTGGCGCAGGGCGGTGCGGTAGGTCTCGTCAATCCAGTCGTCGGGCAGGATGGTGTAGACGTTGCCGTTGTTGTAGATGCGGTTGCCCAGCGTGGCGTTGGGGTTCATCTTGCCGTTGTCGCCAATCAGGTATTGACCGGCTGGAGTGGTAAAGGGGAGATAGCCCAGACCGCCGTCGGCAGCAGGGGCGCTGAGGGTGGCGTTGGCGTTTCCGTGTGCTTCGTAGGGAGTCTGTCCCTTGGCACGGTAGTAGCGGTAGAGTCCGCCGTAGTAGGTTTCTATGTATTCTGCGGGGTCATCGATGGTGTCATAGCGCTTGGAGCTTCTGCTGCTCCATCCCAACTTGGCATCGAGGGATACGGTAGCCTTGCCCTGGCTGCCTTTCTTGGTGGTGACGATGATCACGCCGTTGGCGCCGCGCGCACCGTAGAGGGCGTTGCTGGCGGCATCCTTCAATACGGTGATGCTTGCTACGTCGGAAGGGTTGATGCTGTTCCATGAGCCGTCATAGGGAACGCCGTCAAGCACGATGAGCGGGTCGTTGCCGGCGTTGAGGGAACTGAAACCGCGGATGCGGAACTCGGGTTTGGCATCGGGAGAACCGGATGAACTGATGGCCTGCAAACCTGCCACGTTGCCCTGGAGGGCATCCATCACGTTGTTCACCTGGCGCTTCTCCAAAGACTTGCTGTCCACCACGCCTGCTGAACCGGTGAAGGACGACTTCTTCTGCTCACCGTAAGCCACGACGATCACCTCGTCGAGCTGGCGGTCCTGTGACTGCATGCTCACCTTCATGCCGGGAGCTGCCTTCACGGTCTGGGAGTCCATACCGAGGTACTTGATGACGATCATGTCGCCACGCTTTGCCGAAGGAAGTGTGAAATTACCGTCTGTATCGGTGATGGTGCCAGTCTTCGTTCCCTTCAACTGCACTTGGGCGCCGATAACAGGTTCTCCGTTCTCATCGACAACTTGTCCGCCTACTACCGTAGGTGACTGAGCCATCATCTGTCCTGATGCTGCGAGCAGCAAGGACGCCATAAAAACCTTTGTTCTCATATCTCTCTATTTAGGTGTTGATATTTCCTTTTATTGGGAGTGTTATCCCTCCTAATCTCGTTTCCGGTGCAAAGTTATGCTTTTTCTTTGGTACTACCAAATAATTGTTAAGGAAATTGTGAAAAATGTGTCTTTTTGTTATAATTATACGATTGGCGGTTTCTAAACGTTATGAAATGTTGTGTCCTTGGCTCAAAATAAAAGGGTGCATCATGAAGCCATGATGCACCCTTTTGCTATGTCGTTTGTCTGTTGTTA
>CAVCCB010000082.1:0-7700 GCA_963600595.1 Subdoligranulum sp. APC924/74
GCGAGATTACCTGGACAGGTTACCTGGCAGGCAACGGCTTCAAGTTGAAGATGACCCCCGACAGCTGGGACAACCAATGGGGACAGGGCGACGCCTTCGGCTCATTCGTCAAGAACGACGGTGGCTCAGGCAACATCACCGTGACAGAGCCCGGCTACTATACCGTGACCCTGAACACAGCGAAGGATGTCCTCAGCGTAGAGAAATATGAGGAGGCCGTAACTGACTACACCTCAATCTGCGTGGCAGGTGACATGTATGGCGACGACTGGGCAGACCATGAAATGACTCCATGCTTCAGCTTCGACGGTGCAAAGAACCACGACTGGTACACCACCATCACCGTGGCAGACGGGCAGGGCTTCAAGTTCAAGCAGGCTGGCAGTTGGGATTACAACACAGGCGGTCCCGTCAGCTTCACAGCCGCAGGAGATGGCTATGGCTATGGTACTAACGGCGGCGCTAACATCTCGCTCCCCGCAGGTAAATATCTCGTCATCTACAACGATATCACCCGCTTCTATCGCTGCATTCTTCAATAACCCTATCAAGAATATATAGATATGAAAAAATATATATTATCACTTTTCGTGCTGGCTACCTCATTGGTAGCCTGCACCGGTGACTACACAGACTGGAGTTCACCACAGTCCAACGCACAAGAGGATGCCGTGACTTTCGGTAACGGCAGTGTGACTGCAGTTGATGTCATCAACCTGGCTGACGTGACCACCGACAGTGTGAAGGTGGCTAACATCACCGCCCCCACGGCATCAGATGCCGCCTATGCCCCTGCCTACAAGATTACGCTCGGCGACGAGACCTTCGACATCGATGCCAACGGCAACATGGCTAAGTTCGACTTGGCAGCCTATGTCACCAGCACATACGGCAAGCGCCCTGTGGAGCGTGACATCGAAGCCACTCTCGCAGCCTGGGTCAACAATGGCAGCACATCCGTCAAGATGGCTACATCAAGTGCCTTCGCCGTGAAGGTTATTCCCGAGGCACCGTTCATCGACAGCGGCTACTACCTCGTGGGTGACATGTTCAACAATGGCGACATCAGCGGCTGGAGTGCCGAGGGCATGAAGGCTTTCAGCCAGAGTGGAAAGGATGTATATGAGGATCCTACCTTCACCATCTCGTTCACCACTACTGCCGACAACCAGTACTGGAAGATTATTCCCAAGACAAGTGCTGATGCCGGTGACATCTGGGCTGACGGCGTGGTGGGTCCCAAGGTGGACGGCGACGAAAGTACAGAAGGCTCACTGACCAACACCGAGGCTCAGGCTGGTAAGATTGCCAAAGCAGGCAAGTACAAGATGACCCTCAACATGATGGACTACACCTATACCATCGAGGAGGTAAAGTACGATCCATACATCTATTTCATCGGCGCTACCGACGGTTGGACGAACGCTGAGCAGAAGCTCGCCCTCACGGACGAGGACAACGGCACCTACACGGGCTTCATCTATTGCGCAGACCCCAATGGCTGGGGCAACCAGTTCAAGTTCCAGCGTGTGGCAGGCAGTTACGAAAACGAAATCAACTCCGGTACATTCACCACATTTGATGGTGCTGCCACTGACGAAGGTGACAACATCGGTGTCAGCGCTGGCGAAGGTGTATACTACTTCGAGGTAAGTCTCGGCGGTGGCAGCATCAAGGCAACGAAGGTGGAGACCATGGGCATCATTGGCGACTTCAACGGCTGGGGCGGTGATGCAGAGATGACATGGAACGCTGATGAGTACTGCTATGAGGCCAGCAATCCAGGTGTGACAGCCAACGGCTGGAAGTTCCGCATCAACGCAGACTGGGGCATCAACCTCGGCGGATCTCTTGGCAACTTGGTACTGAATGGCGACAACCTCTCCGCAGAGGGAACCTCCATCAAGCTCTATCCCACTCGCAAGACATCTGACAACATCTATTGCACGGTCAAATAAAGACTAATCACATCCTACTATAACCAAGAAGGCGGCTTCCCTATAAAAGGAGCCGCCTTCTTTCTTGTTATTACACTATTATCAAAGTTCAATTACCCTATTATCAAAGTTCATTCAATATAGCTACAAACTATTGAGCCAAGCTTTGATTTAGTTGCGCCTAACTTATATTTAATTAAATCTAAGTTGGATTTAGCTAAATATAACTTATATTTAGTAGTATGCAGCCTACTAACTATACTTTATAAGTAGGGCGATTCATCTTTGGAAGTAGGGCGAATGGCTTTAATCCTAATAGATCTTTGCCAAGTACTGGTAGAACCAGACGTTCATTTGGTTGGCACCACGGTGATTCCAGGCATAATAGGGAATCAAGGTGAGTTGCTGGCTTCTCACATCCACGCCCTCAGCATTGTCTTCCATCATCTGTGCACTGGTCTTGATGGCCTTCACACAGAAGGAAGGAGCGCCCTGAGTTTCGGTGTTGCTAATGCTGTAATTGTCAACCACAGAGAATGTGGGTTTCTTGCCCATCACAGCACCAAGCACAGGGGCATTCTGATTGTCCACTGCCTCTGCGCAGTATACCAACGGTCCGCGTTCTACGGCTACCCTACCCTTGTCATCCTTCACCTTTTCATTGGCAACGACTGTGCGTACGGGCATATCAAAATGGATGCGGATGACATCGCCCTTCTTGACTTTCCCCACTGGAAGATAACCCTTGTTGGCATCCAAGTCGGCATCTACCTTCTTGCCATTCACGGTCACGCTATACTGCGGACGTTCTGCATCACTATAAGCATAAAGGTCGCTGGGCACCACCTGGTTGCGCACCCATCCCGGAATGCGGATCTTGAGGGTGGCGTTCTTCGCGGCATTCTTCGCCACCTTAATCTGGATATCACCGTCCCAGGGATACTGGGTGGTCTCTTCCAACACCACATCCTTGCCCCCCACCTTGATGGTGGAAGTGTTGGCAGCGAAGAGGTTGACATAGATGTCATTGCCCTTCACGCCATAGAGATAGCCTGGGAGGGAAGGTATGAAGCGGCTCAGGTTGCTGGGACAGCAGGCACAGCCAAACCAAGGCTGGCGGGTGGTGGTATTATCGGAGTTGAAAGCATATTTGCCGTCGCTCGACAAAGGGTTGGGATAGAAGAACCTGCCGCCGTCCACACTCATGCCCGAGATGACACCATTATATAAGGTGCGTTCCAGACAGTCGATGTACTTGCTCTCGCCATGCAAGAGGAACATACGTTCGTTGAGATATACCTGGGCGATGGCGGCACAGGTCTCGTTGTAGGCAGTCATATTGGGCAACTCATAGTCAGCGCCAAACGCTTCTCCCTCATGGCGCGCACCCACACCGCCAGTGAGGTAATACTTGCGCGACACGATATTGTTCCAAATGCGGTCGATGGTCTTGATATAGGCAGAGTCCTTGGTCAATGCTGCCACATCAGCGATGCCGGCATACATATATCCGGCTCTCACGGCATGTCCCCATGCCTCGTTCTGCTGCAAGATGGGCTTGTCGCTCTGGCTATAGATGTCATGGATGGAGGTTGTGCCACGGGTATCGAGGAAATACTTCGCCTCGTCGAGATATTTCTTCTCCCCCGTCAGGGTGTAGAGACGCGCCAATGCCATCTCGGCAATCTGGTGTCCCGGCACCACCTTGTGCTGACCGGGGTTGGGACCCACTTCCCTGATCACGCAGTCGGCATACCTCTTGGCGATGTTAAGGAACTTGGTGCTGCCCGTAGCCTGGTAATGGGCGCAGGCGGCATCCACCATGTGGCCGAGATTATAGAGTTCGTGGCTCAATACCTCCACCATACTCCATCGCTTGTCGCCCGACCATCCGTGTGGATGAGCCGGATTGATGGTGCGGGCGGTGTAGAGGTAACCGTCCGGCTCCTGTGCTGCACCCACCACGTCAAGCACACTGTCGATGTAGGCCACCATTTTTTTGTCGGGATAGGTCTGGAGGATGTAGCTGGCTCCCTCGATGGTCTTGTATACGTCGGTGTCATCGAAGGAGAAACCCATGAATTTGCTCACATCCCACTCAGGCGTATTCAGACCAGGGTGACCGGGATGCTGCAGGGTATAGGCAGCCATCTCGAAGTTCTTGTAGCGATGCTCGCTCTCACATTTGGAGAATGCCAAGGGCACCGTCGTCTGGCGCGCCGCCTTCAGTCTGTCTCCCCAGAAGGAATTGGGTGCAATCTTCACGCTGGTAAAGGGGACTTGGGCAAAGGGATAGCCATTGTCCAACACATTTTGCGCCGCCATCGGCAGTGTCGTGGCGGCAGTCAGTAGAACCACTGAAACAAATCTTCTCATCTTCTTTTAGGTTTTGTTGATATTGGTATTCGGGCACAAAGATAATAAATCTTTCATAAAAGTACAACATTTTTTTTGTTTTATCTACTATTTGCCGTATCTTTGCATCAAAAAAGAAGAGATATGGACAACAAGGACACATCAGCAACATCAGGAAACATCCTCCCCTATCGCATCATCGCCCTCGACCTGGACGGTACGCTCACCAACCACGACAAGGTGGTTACCCCCAAAACCCGCGAGGCATTGCTCCGCGCCCAGTCTGACGGTGCCATCATCGTCCTGGCATCAGGCCGCCCCACCTACGGCATCGAACCGGTAGCGGAATGTCTGGAGCTGAACGGGCGTGGCGGCTATATACTGTCATACAACGGCGGAAAGATTGTGGCTGCCAAGACACATGAGGAGCTGTTCTCCCAGTTCTTGCCCGACCATGTCATTCCCGTCCTATACAAATTTGCCAAGGAAAAGGGGTACGCCCTCCTGGGCTATTCCGGCGACGAGATTATCACCGAGATGCCAGATGACCAATATGTAAAGGAGGAGTCACGCATCAACAAGATGGTCGTCAGACAGGTAGACCGTCTCCTTGACCATCTGGAGCCTCATCCCACCAAGCTCCTCATGACCGGCGACCCGGAAGACATGATTCAGGCTGAGCAAGAACTGAAGGCAGTGTTGGATGACGAGATGGATATCTTCCGTTCTGCTCCCTTCTTCCTGGAACTCGTACCCAAGGGCATCGACAAGGCGCAGTCCTTGCGCCTCCTGTTGTCGATGGTAGGTCTTGCGGCGGAAGACATGATAGCCTTCGGCGACGGCTACAACGACCTGTCCATGCTCCAGTTGGCAGGAATGGGAGTGGCGATGGCAAATGCCGCACCCGAGGTGAGGGAACAGGCAGACTACATCACCCTCTCCAACGAGGAGGACGGCGTGGCTGCGGCTTTGGAGCATTTCTCCGACCACGCCTCGTAAAGCGATGCGTAAAAGAACGAAAAAGACAAGAAGATAAAACATAACTATGTTACAATTAGACAATTTTTACAAGGCTCGCTTTGTGTTGAGCAAGGTGATCCGCAAGACCGAGTTGATCCACACACCCAGAATCAACCCTGAGAGCGATGTCTATCTGAAGCCGGAGTGTCTCCAGAAGACGGGTTCGTTCAAGATTCGTGGTGCCTACTATAAGATTTCACAGCTCACCGAGGAAGAGAAGCAGAAGGGTGTGATAGCTTGTTCTGCCGGCAATCATGCGCAGGGCGTGGCACTCGGTGCCACCGCCATGGGTGTGAAGAGTCTCATCTGTCTGCCCGAGGGTGCGCCCATCAGCAAGGTGGAGGCGACCAAGCGACTGGGTGCAGAGGTTTGCCTCGTGCCCGGTGTCTATGATGATGCCTACGAGAAGGCGTTGCAGTTGAAGGACGAGCACGGCTATACCTTCGTCCATCCCTTCGACGACGAGAATGTCATCGCCGGGCAGGGTACCATCGGACTGGAGATTCTCGACCAGCTGCCCGATGTGGAGGCGGTCGTAGTACCTGTGGGCGGCGGTGGCCTCATCTCGGGCGTAGCCTTCGCCATCAAGTCGCTCAACCCCAACGTCAAGGTCTATGGTGTCCAGGCAGAGGGAGCGGCGAGCATGGTGCAGAGTCTGCACGACCACAAGCAGGAGATGCTGCCGTCGGTATCTACCGTTGCCGACGGTATCGCCGTGAAGGAGCCGGGTTCCATCACCTTCGAGGCTTGCTCCAAGTATGTGGACGAGATCGTGACCGTGAGCGAGGACGAGATCTGCGCTGCCATCCTGAAGCTCATCGAGAGTGAGAAGATGGTGGCTGAGGGCGCAGGAGCAGCCAGCGTAGCCGCCGTGATGTACAATAAGGTGCCGGTGAAGGGAAAGAAGACCATCTGTGTGGTGAGCGGCGGCAACATCGACGTGACCATCCTCAACCGTGTCATCAACCGTGGTCTCGTGAAGAGCGGACGTCTCTGCACCATCGAGATGGAGCTGGACGACAAGCCCGGTGAGTTGGTGGAGGTGGCTTCCGTCATCGCCCAGCTCGGCGGCAACATCACGGGCGTGCACCACGACCGTTCAGCCAACCGCCAGAAAGTGAATGCCTGTGTACTTCGCATGACGATGGAGACTCGCGATGACGCACATATCAGGGACATCAAGGAGACGTTAGAGGCTAAGGGATTCCACCTTTACATTGTGTAGAGTGAAGAGTTTATAGTTAAGAGTTTATAGCAAACTTGCTCTTAACTATAAACTGTAAACTATAAACTATAAATTATAAACTATAAGAAATGAACGCAATTCACACAGACAATGCGCCTGCAGCTATCGGTCCGTATAGCCAGGCTATCGAAGTTAACGGTTTCGTATTTGCATCCGGCCAGATTCCCATCGACCCCAAGACCGGTGCTTTCGTTGAGGGTGGCATCAAGGAGCAGACACGCCAGAGCCTCACCAATGCACAGAATATCCTGAAGGCTGCCGGCACCGACCTTTCCCATGTAGTCAAGACCACCGTGTACCTGGACTCCATGGATGACTTCGCTGCCATGAACGAAGTCTATGCCGAGTTCTTCAGCCAGCCCTACCCTGCCCGTTCTGCCGTGGCAGTCAAGAAATTGCCCAAGGGTGCCTTGGTAGAAATCGAGGTCCTTGCCGCCAAGTAAGAAGAGAAATCCCCAACCGTTGAATATCAACTGGTTGGGGATTTTATTTGTGCGCCTGATAGGCACATTTTAATTTAAACTCACTAAAATCTGGGTAATTTGTAAGTGCTTGATAATCAATATTACTTCTACTTAAGAGCTTTCGTAAAGTTTCTTAAAAATACATCAGATTTCAAAGATGTTGCCAAAATGTTGCCAAAAATATCGTATCTTTGTGCCATCAAAAACAGATAGTTATGGCAAGTATAGAATTAAGTTTATCAAGCAAGGAAGACAAAGTGACGCATCGAAGCGAAATTCTCATTCGCTTCGTCCCTTTCCGTGGAGCCAATCTTAGAGTGAAGAGTGGGCTATTTATCTCTCCAAAGCATTTCCGATACTTTATCAATCGCACAAAGACCATGAAGAATGGTGTGGATGTACCAGAAAAGGTATTATCAGTAAACAAAGAAGAAGCGGCAAAGAAGGGTTATGAGTTGAAATCTTATGGTGAGGTAGTCGTGGCTGACCGTATCATAACACCAGAGGTGGAAAACTCCAAGCAACAAAAGAAACTGTTAGATGATTTGTTGGCTTCTATTATGGATGCCTTTGCAACAGCTCATAAAGATGATGTGGATGCTGTTTGGTTGGATAAAGTAGTTAATCGTTTCCATCATCCAACAAGGCAACCTACAACAAAAGGGAAAAGAGGTAAAA
>CAVCCB010000082.1:7710-8743 GCA_963600595.1 Subdoligranulum sp. APC924/74
TACCAAGGCTTTTCGTGTCTTGGTGCGAGACTTGGCAAGGTATGAGACATTCAGAAAGAAAGTGCTTCAAGAGCGGTTTGCCTGGAATATCGACAAGATGACTCGTAAGGATATTGAGGATTTCGAGGAATATCTTCGTAATGAAAAGACATTGTCGGAAAAATATCCCAAACAGTTTGAAAGTATTCTTGAAGACTACCCAGTTGAAATCAATGTCGTTCATACCTTCACCAAGTTGCAAGACCGAGGGGACAACACTATCGTAAAGCTCAAGAAGAAGTTCAAGGCATTTATGCAATGGTTGTATGAGACAGAGAGAACAACTAATCGCCCATTCGATGGCATCAAGATAGGTGTGGAAAAGTATGGCAATCCTATCTATATAACTAAGGAAGAGCGAAACGTTTTGGCAGAAGCAAATATACCAGCTCTGTATGAACAGCTTGAAGAGGAAGATAAAAAAGCATGTTCAAAATTGCCGCTTAGTACATTGGAAACTCAGCGAGATATATTTGTATTCCAATGCCTGGTTGGTTGTCGAGTTGGTGACTTGATGAATTTGACACCTCAGAATATTACCAATGGCATTTTGGAATATGTACCAAGTAAGACTTCTGATGAGGATGCTCCTGTTAAGCCACGAGTACCGTTGAATCCATGTGCTTTGGAATTGGTGGAGAAATATAAAGGCGTGGATGAGCATGGACGCTTGTTCCCTTTCATCAGTTCTCAAAAATACAATGTTGCCATTAAGGCAATCTTCTTGATTTGTGGTCTCACCCGAATCGTTCAGGTACGTAATTCTACAACAGGAGAGACCGAAATGAAACGTATCTGTGATGTGGCAAGCTCCCACATGGCTCGTCGAACTTTTGTGGGTGCTGCTTACAAGGTTGTCCGAGACCCCAATATCATAGGCAAGATGAGTGGGCATGTGGAGGGTAGTCGTGCTTTCAATCGTTATCGTGAGATTGATGATGACATATTAAAAGAAACAATAAATTGCATATAATATGATGAATTTATCTAATAG
>CAVCCB010000083.1:0-8665 GCA_963600595.1 Subdoligranulum sp. APC924/74
CAACAATTGCTACTTTCATAATCGAATCTTTTTAATTTAAAAGTTGTTATAAGTACTACATGTCTGTGACAGGCAGCCCTCCCTAAGAAGGCTTCCCTCACAAATCCGCTGCAAAGTTATAACTTTTTCTCCAAAAACAAGTACGATTTGTTCAAAAACATTGCTTTTTGCTGCAAATTTATCATTTTCGCTTACCATCGTGCATTCCCTGCCCCAAAACAGAAACGAGATAAATCACAAAAAACTTTGCACTTTCGGGAAATATTCGTAAATTTGCACCCAATTAACAACAAATACGCAAGCCCATGCTGAACATCGCCCAATATTTTCCGATAACCGACCCTACGTTGATCTTCTTCGTGGTACTCCTCATCATCCTCTTTGCCCCCATCATCATGGGCAAGCTACGCATTCCCCACATCATCGGCATGGTGCTGGCGGGAGTGCTCGTGGGCAAGTACGGACTGAATATCCTGGAGCGCGACTCGTCGTTCGAACTCTTCGGCAAGGTGGGACTCTACTATATCATGTTCCTCGCCGCCCTGGAGATGGACATGGAGGGCATGAAGAAGAACAAGGGGCGGCTGGTCACCTTCGGTCTGCTCACCTGCCTCATCCCCTTCGCCCTCACCTTCGGCATGAGCATGTGGCTGCTCCACTATTCGGCGAAGGCTTCGGTATTGCTGAGCTGCATCATGTCGTCCAACACACTGATAGCCTACCCCATCGTGGCACGCTACGGACTGCAACAGAAACCGAGCGTCACCCTGAGCGTGGGGTCGAGCATGATCTCGCTCCTGCTCTCGCTCATCATACTGGCAGGACTGGTGGCGTCGTTCAGCAAGCACGACGGTGTACTGTTCTGGATACTCTTCGCCGCCAAGTCGGCTGCCTACTGCGGGGTGATGCTCACGCTGATCCCGAGACTCACGCGGTGGTTCCTGAGGCGGTACAGTGACGCGGTGATGCAGTTCATCTTCGTACTGGCAATGCTCTTCATGAGCGCCGCCCTGTCGCAGGCGGCGGGCATAGAGGGCGTGTTCGGCGCCTTTTTCGCCGGACTCATCCTCAACCGCTACATTCCCCACGTGTCCCCGTTGATGAACCGGCTGGAGTTCATCGGCAACGCCCTCTTCATCCCCTACTTCCTGATAGGTGTGGGAATGCTCATCAATGTGGGGCTCGTCTTCCAGGGCGGCCACATCCTCTGGGTGGTGTTCTGCATCGTGTTCTTCGGCACCCTGGGCAAGGCACTGGCGGCTTATATCGCCTGCCTGGGATTCCGCCTGCCGCTCAGCTCGGGCCACATGATGTTCGGCCTCACCTCCGCCCACGCCGCCGGCGGCATCGCCATGGTGATGGTGGGTATGAACCTGGCGGTGGGCGACGGCACTTATCTCGTGGACGATGAAATGCTCAACGGCGTGGTCATCATGATCCTCGTCACCTGTATCATCTCCTCCCTGCTCACCGACAGGTCGGCGCAGCGCATCATCCTGCGCGACAAGGACATGCCCAATGCCGGAGACGAATGGGAGGCGAACGACGGCAAGATGCTCATCCCCGTGAAATACCCCGAATACGCCGACCACCTCATCAACCTGGCACTCCTGGTGAGGAACCCCAAGCTCAACAGCAGCCTCACCTGCCTCAACGTGGTGTATGAGGACAAGGACATGCGCTACAACCAGGAACAGGGACGCAAACTCCTCGACCACTGCGGACAACTGGCGGCTGCCGCCGACGTGCCCACGCAGACCCAGGTGCGCATCGCCGCCAACATCGCCAACGGCATCAAGCACGCCTTCAACGAGTTCCAGTGCTCGGAGATCATCATAGGAATGCACATGCACCACGAGGTGTCGCCGAAGTTCTGGGGAGAGTTCCACCAGAGTCTCTTCAACGGACTGAGCCGGCAGATCATCATGGCGCGCATCCGACAGCCGCTCAACACGCTCCGCCGCATACAGGTGGCGGTACCGTCGAGGGCAGAGTTCGAACCGGGCTTCTACCGCTGGCTGGAGAGACTGGCAAGACTTGCCGGCAACCTCGACTGCCGCATCGTCTTCCATGGCAGACAGGAGAGCATCGACCTCATCGACGACTTCATGAGGAGCCGGCACCCCGAGGTGAGACTCGGCTATGAGACGATGAACCACTGGAACGAACTGCCCCGCCTCGCCTCGCAGATGTTGCCCGACCATCTCTTCGTGGTGGTGACGGCACGCAAGGGCACCGTGTCCTTCAAGAGCGCCCTCGAACGCCTGCCCGAGGAGATTACCCAGCATTTCTCCGGCACCAACCTCATGATCATCTTCCCCGACCAGCACGGCGACTCCTACGGTGACCAACTCACCTTCGCCGAGCCTCAGCACCAGGAGGAGACCAGTGCCTACGAGGCTTTCCACCACTGGTTTGAGCGGAAATTCAGGAGAAAAACATAAGGCAAGAAAATTATAAATTATCAAAGGGAAGAAAATTATCAAAGGGAAGAAAATTATCAAAGGGAAGAAAATTTTTAATTATTAATTATTAATTATTAATTATAATTGTGCTTTTCCAATTATTTTGCGTAATTTTGCCCTCCGAAACATAAGGCAAGAAAATTATTAATTATTAATTGTAAATTATTAATTATAATGATAGATATCAAAGGAATAACCAAGAGCTTCGGCTCCCTGCAGGTGCTCAAGGGCATCGACCTGCATATCAATAAAGGAGAGGTGGTGAGCATCGTCGGCCCCAGTGGAGCCGGCAAGACCACACTGCTCCAGATCATCGGAACCCTCGACAAGCCCGACCAGGGCAGCATCACCGTGGACGGCATCGACGTGAGCAGCCTCAGCACCAAGAAACTGAGCGACTTCCGCAACCAGCACCTGGGCTTCGTGTTCCAGTTCCACCAGCTCCTCCCGGAGTTCACTGCCCTGGAGAACATCATGATTCCCGCCTTCATCGCCGGAAAGGGACGCAAGGAGGCGAAGGAACGCGCAGAGGAACTGCTCGCCTTCATGGGACTGAGCGACCGCGCCCACCACAAGCCCGCAGAACTCTCGGGCGGTGAGAAACAGCGCGTAGCCGTGGCAAGGGCACTGGTCAACAACCCCTCTGTCATCCTCGCCGACGAACCCTCGGGCAGCCTCGACTCCAAGAACAAGGCAGAGCTCCACCAACTCTTCTTCGACCTGCGCGACAAGTTCGGACAGACCTTCGTCATCGTGACCCACGACGAGGGACTCGCCACCATCACCGACCGCACCATCCACCTCAAGGACGGCATGATCGAAAAGACCGTGGAGGCAACAGCCGAAACCGAACAAGAGGACACGCCCTGAAGGGGCAACCTGCGCCTAGCCCAGGGCAACACCCTGGGTTTAAGGACAATGTCCAGCACGCCCTGAAGGGGCAAAAGCGTTATATCACTTAACAATTCCTAGAATTATGAGTAAAAAAATAAGACTGGGCGACTTCAACCGCCTTCGCATAGTAAAGAAAGTAGACTTCGGACTGTACCTTGACGGCGGCGACGAGGGCGAGATCCTCCTCCCCACCCGTTACGTGCCCGAAGATGCCTGCATCGGCGACGAACTCGACGTGTTCCTCTACCTCGACCAGGACGAGCGCATGATCGCCACCACGGAAAAGCCCCTCGCCAAGGTGGGCGACTTCGCCTATCTGGAGGTGAAATGGGTCAACGAGTACGGTGCCTTCCTGGGCTGGGGACTGATGAAGGACATCTTCTGCCCCTTCCGCGAACAGAAGAAGCGCATGGCAATCGGCAACTCCTACATCGTACATATTCACATCGACGAGGAGAGCTACCGCATCGTCGCCTCCGCCAAGGTGGAACGCTACATGAACGAGGACCATGCCCACTACAAGCACGGCGAGGAGGTGGACCTCCTCATCTGGCAGAAGACCGACCTCGGCTTCAAGGTCATCATCGACAACCAGTATCCGGGACTCCTCTACCAGGACCAGATCTTCCAGTACATCCACACGGGTGACAAGATGAAGGGCTACATCGGCAGAGTGCGCCCTGACGGCAAGATAGACGTGACACTCCAGAAGACCGGCATCCAACAGACTGCCGACTTCGCCGAGACCCTCTACCAGTATCTCCTCGACAACGACGGCGAGTGTGACCTGGGCGACAAGAGCGAGGCAGACGACATCTACGAGCGTTTCCATGTGAGCAAGAAGGTATACAAGCGTGCCGTGGGCGACCTCTACAAGAAGCACCTCATCACCATCAGCCCAAGAAGCATAAAAATATGTAAAGATTGAAAGATGGAAATATTGAAATATGAGCTCATATTTCAATATTTCCACAATGGTTCTTCCTGCCAATTCACAGGGAAACCCATAGCTACAATATCTATATTTGGATATTCTGCCAACAACCCATTTAACTTTTGTCCAAAAGCATTCGACGGATTAATGACATTCAAGAGATACTGAATCATACAAAGAACAAAATACACATGTTGAGTACCTTTGGACGGTAATGTTACAAAAGGGAAACTCGTTCTCCTTGGCATCATTGGGGTAATGCCGAACGTCTTGTTCCATAGCCTACTATGATGCGCACAAATATTTCGCACATAAGTAATGGTATGCAACCATGACACCATGATTGTATCTGCCACCCCGAAATACTTGGCAATCTGTCTTTTGCGACTTCCGCCCTTCAGATTGGAATACAATATAGACATCGTTCCCAACGATGTAATTTCCAAAGTAATCCAACTCGGCGGAAAATGATTGCTATACTTTTTCTTGAATGTGACAATGAAATCTTCGTCGCTTCGATTATATTCATCATCTATATTGGCAAGGGTCTTCGCATGCTTTGCAGGATTCGAAAACAATGAAGAATTCGTGAACCACCACCCATCATTTTCTTGCGACATAATATAAGAGAACTGAGTCCTCATAGCAATCTCTATTTTCTCAATCTCGGAAAGAATCAGTTTACGTAATGCCGAATCAAACTTGTAGATAGAATAAGCTGCCTGGAAAGAAGCATCCGCCTTGAATATATGCTTTTGCTTATCTTTCAACAAAGGATACCAATACCCACTTAACCTGTAATAACTTACATTTTGCAAGATGTGAGTAGCTCGCACTTCATCTTGAAAATACATTCCTCTTTGTTTCAACAAAGCTATTTGGTCTTCGAAACTCTTTAACTCCTTTGGGTATGGAATCTTATTCATAAGCATATAAAATAAAAAGACTCACCCTGAGCGCGCTGTTCTTAAGGGAAGCGGGGTGAGTATGTTACTGCAAAGATATAACTTTTATTTGAAACTACAAAACTTTTATAGAAAAAGTTTCAAAAAATCGAATGAGGGGATGCTAAATTCGCTCATACCAAATGGAACTTTACTCCACCTTTTCAATGATTTTCATTCCTTCTTCCACTGCTTGCATATTGAGCGGAATCAGGTTGTGGTGGCGCTCGGGCAATGACTTGAAGAGCGCCTTGTTCAGCCCCTCGGTACTCACCACGGGACACACCTTCAAGAGACCGCCCAACACAATCATGTTGAACACCTTGGCGTTCTTCATCTCCGCCGCCTTGTCCATTGCGTCGATGCGGTAGACGGTGATGTCCTTGCGCGTGGGCGGATTCATGATGCCGAAGCCGTCGTAGATGAGGATGCCGCCGGGCTTGATCTTGGGCTCAAACTTCTCCAACGACGGTTGGTTGAGCACGATTGCCACATCGTAGTGGCTCAGGATGGGCGAAGAGATGCGCTCGTCGCTCACGATGACCGTCACGTTGGCGGTGCCGCCACGCTGTTCAGGACCATAGGCAGGCATCCACGTCACCTCCTTGTCCTCCATCAGTCCCGAGTAGGCAAGGATCTTTCCCATCGACAGCACTCCCTGTCCGCCAAAACCGGATATAATGATTTCTTTCTTCATTGTTTGTTACTTGTATTTTGAGGAAGTTAAAGAAGTTAAGGGAAGTTATCGCTCCCTATGGTCGCTAAAGAAGTTAAAGGACAATAGCTCTATTAGTTTGTATGCCCACAAAAACATTTGTCCCTTAACTCCTCTAACTTCCTTTAACTTCTTCTAAATTCCCATATATTCTACATCTCCGTTGTATCCTTCAGGTCTCCCTTCACATACTCCTTAAACATATTCTCCTCCATCCACTTGTTCGCCTCCACGGGCGAGAGCTTCCAGCCGCTGTTGCAGGTGGACACAATCTCCACGAGACTCGCCCCCTTGCCCTGCATACTCGCCTCGAAAGCCTTGCGGATCGCCTTCTTCGCCTTCTTGATGCTCGGCACGGTCTCCACGCTCTGGCGTGTCACATAACAGGTGCCCGTCAGGTGCGAGGCTATCTCGGTGATGTTGAGGGGATAGCCGTGCAGGTCGGGCTGTCTGCCGTAGGGACAGGTGGCGGTCTTCTGGCCCAACAGGGTGGTGGGCGCCATCTGTCCGCCCGTCATTCCGTAGATGGCATTGTTGATGAAGATGATGGCGATGTTCTCGCCGCGGTTCAGAGCGTGGATGGTCTCGCAGGTACCGATGCACGCCAGGTCGCCGTCACCCTGGTAGGTGAAGACGAGGCGGTCGGGCCACAGGCGTTTTACGGCGGTGGCTACGGCAGGGGCACGGCCATGGGCAGCCTCCTGCCAGTCGATGTCAAGGTAGCGGTAGGCGAACACGGCGCAGCCCACGGGACAAACGCCCACGGTCTTCTCCTCCATGCCCATCTCCTCTATCACTTCTGCGACGAGCTTATGCACCACACCGTGCGAACAGCCGGGGCAGTAGTGCATCGGCGTGTCGTTCATCAGCGTGGGCTTCTTGTATACCAGATTCTCTGGTGAAACTATACTATTCATAATTAAGAATTAATAATTAAGAATTAATAATTAGGCTTTCGCCCCCCATTCCACAATTAAGAATTAATAATTAAGAATCAGGTCCCCGAAGGTCATTCTTAATTCTTAATTATTAATTATTAATTGTTAATTGTTTCAGCGCTTCCACGATTTCCTCCGGCTCCGGCACGATGCCGCCGAGCCTTCCGAAGTGCTGCACGGGAGCCTGACCGTTGACGGCGAGGCGCACGTCCTCCACCATCTGTCCGGCATTGATCTCCGCCACGAGGAAGCCCTTCTTGGTCTTCGCCAGCTCATGGATTTCCTTCTCGGGGAAGGGCCAGAGGGTGACGGGACGGAACAGACCTACCTTGATGCCCTCCTCACGGGCACTCTCGATGCTCTTCTCGGCGATGCGCGCCGCACTGCCGAACGCCACGACCACATACTCCGCATCGTCCATCAGCGAGGTCTCGTAGCGCACCTCCGTCTCCCTTATCTTCCGGTATTTCTCCTGCAGGGCGATGTTGCGCTGCTCCATCACCTCGGGCTTCAGCTCCAGTGACGAGAGGACGTTGGGCTGGCGCGTCTTGGGCCTGCCCATCGTTGCCCAGGGACACTCCCTGGCAATCTCCTCCTCCGTGCGGCGGGGCTTCACGGGCGGCAGCACCACCTTCTCCATCATCTGTCCGATGACACCGTCGCTGAGGATCATCGCCGGGTTGCGGTACTTGAAAGCCAACTCGAAGGCGAGGTCCACGAAGTCTGCCATCTCCTGCACCGACGCGGGTGCCAGGACGATGACATAGTAGTCGCCGTTGCCACCGCCGCGGGTCGCCTGGAAATAGTCGCTCTGCGAGGGTTGGATGGTGCCCAGTCCGGGACCGCCTCTCTGCACGTTCACCACCACTCCGGGAATCTCCGAACCAGCCATGTAGGAGATGCCCTCCTGCATCAGTGCCACGCCGGGACTCGACGAGGTGGTGATGACGCGCTTGCCTGCGCCCGCTCCGCCGTGCACCATGTTGATAGCCGCCACCTCGCTCTCCGCCTGCAGCACCACCATACCGGTGGTCTCCCAGGGCTTGAGCAGGGCGAGCGTCTCTATGATCTCACTCTGTGGTGTGATGGGATAGCCGAAGAAGCCATCCGCCCCACATCTTATACAGGCATGGGCTATCGCCTCATTGCCTTTCATCAGTGTCACTTCTTGTTTCTCTGCCATTGTTGTCAGTCCTCCTTCTTTCGGTAAACGGTAATGCAACCGTCCGGGCAAACCACGCCGCAGGCTGCGCAGCCCACGCACGCATCGGCGACGGCAGCCTCCACATAGCGGTAGCCATGCACGTTCACTCGCTTCTGCGACAGTGCGATGACGCCGTGCGGACAGGCTTCCACACAGAGGGCGCATCCCTTGCACCGCTCCGTGTCGACCACGATGGCCCCTTTGATCTTGCTCATATCTATTAATGTTCTTTTCTTTGTCTACGGGTTGTAGTAGTCCTTGCAGTAGAAGTCCATGATGCCGTCGAGCATCTCCCGCGCTGCTGCGGCGGGGCTCTCGGGGTCGAGTGCCTCTGCCTCCAGATAGCAGTCGAGGGCACGCTTGAAGTCGCCCCGCTTGCGCCAGGCGTTGCCTTCCCGGTAATATTCCTCTGCTGTCATTTTACTCTGTATCTTTACTCGTTTCGATTGGCGAAATTACTAAAATAAAGCAAGGAAAAGAAATATAAGCCTAAGTTTTAAACTTAATTAATGTTGATTTCCCGAAAAATGCGCACACGTCTTTTGTATGTGCAATTTTTCGAGATAAATGT
>CAVCCB010000084.1:0-8630 GCA_963600595.1 Subdoligranulum sp. APC924/74
GAATTTTCAGAAATTAATTTTTGGATAATTCACGGTTCATTCACGATAATTCATGTTTTATCAAAAAACAATAACATCATGCGATGAAAATCGCTTTTAATAACATATATTTTTACTTGTGTTTAATTTTTTTAGATTTATGAGAAAGTATGAAATCTATGGAGTGTCAGCACTCCTGGGCTTGGCGCTCACCATGGGCGTCACCGCCTGCAGCAGCAGTAACAGTAACGACCCAACGGTGCCAGAGGTAATCGAGGTGCCCAAAGTTGAAGTCAACAACACCGTCAGCGGTTATGTAAACAGCATGTCGGGCGAAGGCATCAAGGGCGCCAAGGTGACCCTCAACGGCAGCTCCGTGACTACTGGCGACGACGGCTCCTTCCACTTCGAGAAGGTTGCCACAGGTACCTGGACCATCGACGCAGAGGCTGACGGCAAGAACCCCGCAGTGGGCGAGGTGACCATCGCCGCATCCGACAACGGTAACCACATTGTCAACCTGACCCTTACCAACGTGGCCGTGAAGCTCGCGAAGAACGAGGACGGTTCCTCTACAGCAGAGACCGTGACAGAGACCCTCAAGGACAACACCGCAGCAGAGATCACCATGGCAGTAGAGGCTCCCGCCGACATCTTCGATGAGGAAGACGCCGACGCAGAGATCACCTTCGAGCCCACCTACGATGCCGACGCCGACATCCTCGACACCAAGGCTGCCACACGCGCCGACGGCGACGATCTCTTCCTCACAGGTACCAAGCTCTCCTGCTCCAAGCCCAAAGCCAAGCTGAAGAAGTCCATTGCCATCACCTACACTGTCGACAAGGAAGTGGCAAAGGATGCAAAGCCCAAGAAGTTGAAGGACAACAAGTGGGTAGACTGCACCGTTAGCGGCACTGACCTCCGCGAAGGCAAAATTACCATCGAGGCTGACGAGTTCACCACCTACGCCATCTTCTGCTCAGGCAGCATCACCTCTGCGGAATCCACAGAGAAGATCACCTTCACCAAGGACACATGGGACAACACCACCGGCTCCAGCGCCATGGCAGTGGACAGCGCCGAGTACACCTACAAGTCAGGTACCGATGTGAAGGGCCAGAGCGACAAGGTGCTCGCTTACCTCGTTGAGATGATCGTTCGCGCCAACGGCGCCGGTTACAAGGAGGCAGTGAAGGGTTCTCAGCCCATCAACATCTCCCTGCCCGTAGGTGCAGCCATGAGCATCAGCGGCACCCAGGCAGTGAAGACCATCACTGCCAAGATGGGTTCCAAGAGCATCAGCGCCAAGTCTTACGGCAACGTGACCCTCACCACCAAGTCATGGACCCGCAACCACACCGGCGGCGGCAGCAAGTAACACGGATTTCCGATGTTGAATATATTGAAACTCCTCCGGGGCACATCCCCGGAGGAGCATTTCCCCGACGCGACCGACTACCACTGTCACATTCTCCCCGGAGTGGACGACGGATTCCGCGAGACCCGAGATTCCCTTGAGATGCTCCGCCGTTACGAGCGCGCAGGCATCGCCGAGGTGTGGCTCACGCCCCATATCATGGAGGACGTGCCCAATACCACCGCCCACCTCCGCGACACCTTCGACCGCTTCCAGGCGGCATACCGGGATGACTTCGCCTTGCGTCAAGCCTCCGCCTCCTCTGGTCCGGATGGAGCAAAAAAGACACGGGAAATCACCCTCCACCTCGCCGCCGAGAACATGCTCGACGCCCTCTTCGAGAAGCGTCTGAAATCCAACGACCTCCTCCCCCTGAGCGGCAACCGCCTCCTGGTGGAGACCAGCGTCTTCTCCGCCCCGATGAATTTCCGCTTCCTCCTGGAGCGCATCAAGAACCAGGGCTACACCCCCGTCCTCGCCCATCCCGAGCGTTACCTCTACATGTCGCACGACGACTACTGTCAGCTCAAGCGACAGGGCATCCTCTTCCAGCGCAATCTCTTCAGCCTCAAGGGCCAGTATGGCGACCGCGTGAAGAAGCGCGCCAAGTGGCTCCAGAGCCGTGGTATGTACGACCTCGCAGGCTCCGACCTCCACAACATCCCGACATTCGAGAAGTACTGGTAATTGAAAGATGGAAATGTTGAAATATGGAAATATGGAAATATTGGGGCTGGCGCCGTCTTTCGTTTTTCACACGGATCTCACGGATTTTTACACGGATGACATATTAAAGGAACACGGATGTCATGGATTTCTTTCACGGATTTTATTCACAGATTGTAGTCTCGTAATTACGGCGCAAGCCCATCCGTAAAAATCAGAAAAATCCGTAATCAAAAAAAAGAAAAATCCGTGAACAAAATCCGTGAGATCCGTGAGTTCCGTGTGCGAAAGAACAAAGAATAAGGGTTCTATGTGAACCGTCAGATATGGAAGTCAATGTCCTTGAGCCATTGCTTCACGTCGAAGCACGGACAGCACTTGCGCACCCACGGCAGGTCACGGTGCCCCACGATGTCGGCATCGGGATAATCCGTGCAGAGGCTCTTCAGGAGCTCCTTCATCGACTCCTTCTGCGCCTCCGTGCGCGTGTCGGCGGGACGCCCGTCCTCATCCAGTCCGCCCTCGTAGCAGATGCCTATCGAGTGGGCGTTGTAGCGCAGGGCATGAGCCCCGGGCTGGTCTTCCGGGCGGCAGGGATAGAGCACACCGTCCCTGGTGATGTAATAGTGGTAACCGATGCCCCGGAACCCGCGCGCCTTGTGGCACGCCTCCAGGTCTTCCACAGTGAAGTTTCTGTTGGCTCTGGTGGCAGAGCAGTGAATGACGATTAATTCGATTTTTCTCATGGTTCGTTGATTTTTAATGTTTGACTACGCCGCGCAGCTCTGCACGCAGATGGAGCTGGCAATGGCAGCGACGATAGTGGCAAGGAAATTTAACCATTTCTTTAAAGTTTCTCTTTTCATTTCGTGAAGATTATTAAGTGTTGAATTTTGAGTCTTGACCTGATGCCCTCCGGCCACCCGGGCACCCGTGCATAGCTGTTCCTTGGCAATGTCTTAACTTATAGTTAACTTCCTTGCTATCGGAATGTCCATGACGCAGCCGGAGGCGCAATCAGTCAATCAATGTCTCCCCCTCGGGGGGCGGGCTATACGCTGGCACCGTCGTCACCTCCCGAAGGAGTCGTACCCTTGTCCTCGGTCGATCCGGATCCTCCGCCAGCATCAGCGTCTGAGGAAGACGAGGAGGAAGAACTCTCGGCGAGGTCAATCTTCCGGATAGTCGTTTCGAGGTTCGACGAGGTCAACTCGCCCGTGCCGCGTGCCCTGAGTCTCAGTCCCTCGATATACTTCGTCACGGTCCATTCCTCCTTCGTGCTGGCACCGCCCTTCACAAGGAGCCCCAGGCTGAAGATGGCGAGGTCGGGGATCTTGATGTTCTTGCCCAGCAGGAGCAGCTCCTTGGTACAGCTCACGAAGTCGGTGAGGATACCCATGATGGCTCCTTTGGAGAACGGCGTGTTGTGGCTTGCCATGTGTTCCGCCAACTCGTCCAGTCCGATGGTCTCGGTGTTCACGATCTTGGGGTACCACTTCTGGTAGGCGCCCTCAATCAGCTTGTTGGTG
The DNA here is from genome assembly GCA_963600595.1 of Subdoligranulum sp. APC924/74. Taxonomy (GTDB): domain Bacteria; phylum Bacteroidota; class Bacteroidia; order Bacteroidales; family Bacteroidaceae; genus Prevotella. Next base: position 3,595 of record CAVCCB010000084.1, read on the forward strand.
TTCTGGTACAATACTACTTGAATCATAAGCGTTAAATTATTAAAGTTAATAAAAATTGCTGCGTGACTCTCTCATTGAATCACGATGCAAAGATACGACATTTATTTTCGCCACTTCATACTTATTGATGCATATTGACGTATACTGATGTAAATTCATGAAAATTCATGTTGGTTACGGTTCGCCGAGGTAGAAGAACACATACTCCACCTGTACGGGGTTGAACTCCTTGGTCCACCTGGTGTACCCCGTCTCCACGAGTTTCTCGTAGAGCGGTTTGCAGGCGACGATCCACCTTCTGAGGTGAGCACTTGCCACTGCAGGAGTGGCGTCGGGAAAATAGAGCAGGGCGAGTTCCTGCTTGGTATATCTGCGTTGGGACATAATAGTGTTGAATGTTGAGTGTTGAATGTCGAAAAAAATCCGTATAAATTCCGTTTAAGTTCCGCGGATCAAAAGAATCATCCGTGAACAAAATCCGTGAGATCCGTGAGATCCGTGTGCGAAAAAAACGTGAGATCCGTGTGAGAAAAAAACATGGTTTCCTTCGGAGAAACGAGTAGTTTCCTTCGGAGAAACCACCCGGAACCTTCGGAGAAAAATCATTCTCTCAGCAACTCCGTCTCGCCCGGCGAGCAGATAGCCTCCGTGTTCATCTGGCACGGCTCCTTCTCCCTGACCAGCCATCCCCAGCCCCTGTTCCTGCGGATCTTCTTGAATCCCAACTGCTGCATCACGGCAACGAGGTTCTGGAAGTTGAGGTTGCGGCTCAGCGCGGGATTCCCGCCGATGCGCTCCATGATCTCCGCCGAGTAGCGGAACTTCACGAAACGGGAGTCGCTGTCAGCCTCCGGCGCCTCGTAATAGCGCAGTATCTGGTCCGCCATGAAGTTGGTCACCATAAACATGGAGTTGTGCTCCCGCATCGTCTCGATGTCCTGCGAGGTCAGCCAGAACACCCAGTCAGCCTCGTCACGCTCCTTCCGCTCCGTCACCTCCCTGCCGATGGCTACAGCCTGCGCATACACGTTCTGATAGTCGATGGGGTGCTCGCGGGGGCTCTCGATGTTCTCCACATACCACGGCGAGAAACGGCGGTTCTCCTCGTCGCCGATAATCTGCAGCGTGTTGCTCGTGCCGCAGAGCGCGGCGCGGTGAATCAGCTCCGAGCGGTACTTGTCGTAGGGCCTGCGGATGGAGAATACCAGCTTGGTGACGTTGCTCTTGAAGGCGGAGAGGTTCTTGCCGAAACTCTGCTCCAGCTCGTCCAGGCAGATCAGTGCCTTGCTGGAGAAAGCCTCCATGAAGTCCTTGTCGGTATAGGCGGCGGTGGAGTCGTTGTCGAAATACTCCCTCAGGCACGGAGGCAGGAGGTAGTTGAAGAAAGTGGTCTTGAAGATGCCGCCCTTGCCGATGAATATCAGAATACTCTGGCTCACCACCTTCGGCGACACCCATGCCACCACCATCGACACGAGCCATTTCTTGAAGAAATAGCGGAAGTCGTCCTGCGTGTGGTGATAGCCGGGACAGGACACCACCCGGATGCGGTCGGCAAGCTCGCCGATATGGTCCGTGGTGCCGTCCCACTGGGGCAGACTCTCCAGGTATTCCTCAAAGGGGTCCCAGGGCGCGCTGAACTCACTGTTGATGATGGCGTGCAGCTTGTTCAGCGGGGCATTGAGCCCGTCCTCGTCCATCAGACTCCAGATGGAGTTCTCGATGTTGTCGTCGAGGCGTGTCCACCGCCGGTACTTCCCGTTAGCCGCATCGCGGCTCTGTATCTCGTAAAAACCCGTCACCGTGTTGTGATGGAACATATATCTCATCGACAGCCACTGCTTGATGGTCTTGGCGGAGGGGTGGCCCTCATACTTCTCGCCCTTGCGGTAGAAGTGCCAGGTGCCCAGCAGCTCGGTGTGCTTGTAGCACGACTTCATCACCGCTGCCGTGTCGGCATAGTCTGAGCCGAAGCGGGCGTTGGCATAGTCCATAGCCTCGTCCCTGTCGATGCCGTATCTCACGCAGGTCTTGCCCCAGTGGGCGACATACTCGTTGTGGCTGCCGCTCTCAAACCTGTAGCCCCACCGCTCCATCAGGCGGGCGATGTGTTCTGCTGCCTCCGCCATCGGGGGTATGCCCTTGGCGGCCTCCACCATCTTCTGGCTGGCTCTGCGCCGCGGGCTGTTGCGCCTGGCATACTTCGCCTCCGTAGCCTTCCGGGTGTAGAGAGCCTTGAGGTCGCGGGCATCGAGGGAGAAGGACGCGGAGTGCCAGTTGAAGTAGGCGGTCTCGTCGTGGGCGAGTCCGCACATCCTGGTGATGTCGACGCACTTCTCGTCGGCGGGCAGCCCCAACAGGGTGCTGTAGTGGCTGATGGCTTTCCTCACCATCACGTCGAAGAGCTCCAGCACCGTCACCTCCTCGTCTTCGAGGGGCTGGTAGGCGGCGATGATGCGCAGTCCGTGGCCGCTCACGGTGATGAACCTCACCCGGGTATGGGGGTCGGCGTCGGCCTTGAGGATGGCTTCCCGGATCCGCCCGTCGGGAATCTTGTCGATGTCCACCTGTACGAGGTAAGTGGGGCTCACGAGGTTGCGCAGCTCCTTGCCCTTGCCGTCCATGAGGGCGGAGGCGGTGATGCCGGGTGTCATTCGCTTCGCCTCGTTGGCGAACTCCTTGCCGATGGGCAGCCGCTTGCGGTAGTCGTCGGTGCGTGCCGCCAGCATGGCGTCGTGCCTGATGATTCTCTCTAACTCCTCGTGGCTGATGAGGGGCTTGCTCTCGCTCGATGCGATGGTGCAGAAGAAGGAAGGCATCACCTGTGAGCCTTCGGTCTGCGTGGAGGGTAGCTTGTTGGTTTCCATGCTGTTAAGTTTTTAGTTTTTATCCGCCCCGTCTGCTACCGTGCAGGGGGCTTCGGATAGGCCGATGTCTGTCAACCGCTGGCAAAGTTACGGAATTCGGATGATTCTCTGAGCAAAAGATTCCATTTTTGGAACTAAATACAATAATTAACTAAAAAGTTATGAATTTAACGACATTTAAGCGTATTGTCGACGGAATCAAGGATTCCTACGACTACAGAGCGGCATGATGAGTGCCGACGAGTGTGTGAACCGTCTTGTGCACGACTTCTTCCGGGAGTTGCGTGCCGACCTGCGCGAGGAGCGAATGTTGCTCCAGGATCGGGATGAGAGGCAGCGTGCCTTGCTCGAAGATCTGCGGCGGCAGGGCAGGAAGGAGGAGATAGGGGAGCGTTACGGCATCTCTAAGGCATACTTCAAGAGTCTGGTGCAGATGCAGCGCAAGGTGACTCTCTCCGACCTCGGGGCAGTGGTCCGGTGGATGCAGTCGCATGTGGACGAAAGCCCCCGCGGTGAGGTGTCCCGGCTGGTGAAGGATCTCCTCCCGCTGTAGGAAATATGGAAATATTGAAATATGGAAATATGGAAATATGGAAATATTGAGATATTGAAGTGATTTGGTGGTGTAGCACATGAAAAAAAACAGCGTTAAACGTGTGTTAAAAAGTATACGTAACTATTTAGTAATCATTTCTCTTTATCTTTTTGCACGCGTTGTATATACAAAAGTTCTTTGAGGTGTGCTACACCAAATTGCCCCTCGTCGGTCTCAAGCCGCATTTTGCTGCACTCGCCCTACACCGACTGTGCACTGCATGGAAAAGCGTGAAATAGGTCAGCAATGTGTTAAAATTGCAATGACATTTGGAGAATTCAAGATAAAGTCCTATCTTTGCATCAAGAATTTTAAAACTACGGTTATGGCAAGACCAATAAAATACCTCGACCCCAAGGCAGACTTGACCTTCAAGAAAATATTCGCAGGTCATCCCGACCTGCTGATAAGCCTCCTCAACGCCCTGCTGCCCTTGAAGGAAGACCAGCAGATAGAGAGCATTGAGTACCTTCCCACAGAACTCGTGCCAGTGGATCCGCTCCACAAGGACACCATCGTGGACGTGAGGTGCCGCGACGTCGAGGGGCGCCAGTTTGTCGTGGAGATGCAGATGGCGTGGACCGACGCCTTCAAGCAGCGAGTCTTGTTCAATGCCTCCAAGGCATACGTGAGCCAGGCGGAGATGGGGTATAAGTACGAGGACTTGCAGCCCGTCTATTCCCTCAACTTGGTGAACGAGATCTTCGAGAAGGATGTGAATGAGTTTATCCACAACTACCGCATCGTACACGACACGCTTTCCAACAAGGTGATAGAGGGCTTGTGCTTCACCTTCATCGAGCTGCCAAAGTTCGAGCCGCATACGATGAGTGAGAAGCGCATGGCCGTGCTTTGGCTCCGTTTCCTTACCGAGATCAACGACAAGACCCGGGAAGTTCCCGCAGAACTCCTTGAGAGTCCTGAGATCAGCAAGGCGCTGGAGGAAGTCAAGATTTCCGCCTTCAGCGACGACGAGCTCAGGGCATACGACAAGTTCTGGGACAGGGTGAGCAGCGAGAAGACCCTAATGGAAGGGAGGTATGACGAGGGAAAACTTGCCAAGGCTCTTGAAATAGCCCAGAAGATGATGCAAGCCGGTATGGACATTGACACCATTATGAATATGACAGATTTGTCAAGAGATGAAATAGAAAAACTGTAACAGAACACGGCAAAGGACAAGCTGGTCGACTTGCCCGCTCATAATGGCAGCCGGCAACAGTTGCTGCTTGGATATAATATCAAGAATTTTTCTTAAAAGATAATAAAAGAATGTTCACTTGATGGCTTAACGTGCCTAAAGTGACCGCTTACAAACGCAAATTTTCCAAAAAAAAGCTTGCTTGTTTCGAAGAAAAAGATTATCTTTGCATATTCAATAGCATTTTAAACGTTTAAAAGGAGAAGATTATGAGAAAGATAGAGGAGCGGTATATCAGCTTGCTGACCGACTTCGGTTTCAAGCGCATCTTTGGAACAAAGCCCAACAAGGATTTGCTCATCAATTTCCTGAACTCGCTGTTTGAAGGTTTTCAGGTGATCAAGGACGTGAAATACTTGAACAGCGAGCATGT
>CAVCCB010000085.1:0-8585 GCA_963600595.1 Subdoligranulum sp. APC924/74
AGGAGAAGGGTACTGACGTGAAGCGTGAGTACGACCACGAGGTCAACGACGAGGAGCTCCGCGAGCAGATTAAGAACGAACTTTACAAGCCTGCTTATGACATCAACCACCAGGCTCTCGAGAAGCACGCCCGCCAGGACGCCTTCGACAAGGTGCTCGCTGACTTCCTGGAGAAGTACGATGCTGCCCACACTGACCTTTCTGAGGAGGATTTGGAGGAGAAACATGCTGAGGCTACCCGTTACTATGACGATGTGATGCGCGATGCTATGCGCCGTTGCATCCTCGACGAGGGCTTGCGTCTCGACGGTCGTGCCACTACCGATATCCGTCCTATCTGGTGCGAGGCTTCACCTCTCCCAATGCCTCACGGAAGTGCTATCTTCCAGCGTGGTGAGACTATGTCTCTCTCTACCTGTACCCTCGGTACCAAGATGGATGAGAAACTCATCGACGGCGTTTTGGAGAAGAGCTACCAACGCTTCCTTCTTCACTACAACTTCCCTCCATTCTCTACAGGTGAGGCCAAGGCTCAGCGTGGCGTAGGTCGTCGCGAGATTGGCCACGGTCACTTGGCATGGCGCGGTTTGAAGGGTCAGATTCCCACAGACTTCCCCTATACAGTTCGTCTGGTAAGCCAGATTCTGGAGTCTAACGGCTCTTCTTCCATGGCTACAGTTTGTGCTGGTACTCTCGCCCTGATGGATGCTGGTGTTCCAATGAAGAAACCTGTTTCCGGTATTGCCATGGGTCTGATCAAGAACCCAGGTGAAGACAAGTACGCTATCCTGAGCGATATTCTCGGCGACGAGGACCACTTGGGTGACATGGACTTCAAGACAACTGGTACATGTGACGGTTTGACCGCCACTCAGATGGATATCAAGTGCGACGGTTTGAGTTTCGAGATTCTTGAGGAGGCTTTGATGCAGGCAAAGGCTGGTCGTGAGCACATCCTCAACTGCATGATGGAGACACTCTCCGAGCCTCGTGCCGAGATGAAACCTCAGGTTCCACGCATCGTAGCATTCGACATTCCTAAGGAGTTCATCGGTGCAGTGATTGGTCCCGGCGGTAAGATTATCCAGCAGATGCAGGAGGATACCGGTACTACCATCACCATCGACGAGTCTGATGGCAGGGGTCATGTGCAGGTGTCTGCTCCTAACAAGGATGCCATCGATGCAGCTTTGGCTAAGATTAAGGCGATTGTGGCTGTTCCCGAGGTAGGTGAGGTGTATGAGGGGACTGTACGCTCCGTGATGCCTTACGGTTGCTTCGTGGAGATTCTGCCTGGCAAGGATGGTTTGCTCCATATCTCCGAGATTGACTGGAAGCGTCTGGAGACCGTAGAGGAAGCTGGTATCAAGGAAGGTGACAAGATCAAGGTGAAGTTGATGGAGATTGATCCTAAGACTGGCAAGTACAAGCTCTCTCACCGTGTCCTCATCGAGAAGCCCGAGGGTTATGTGGAGCGTGAGCGTCGTCCGCGTCCTGAGCGTGGTGAGCGTCGCGGTCGCCGTGAGGACCGTCACAATGGTGGCGACCGTCCTGCCCGTCAGCCTCGTCGCTATGAGCATCATAACGATGATCAGGTCCCCAAGGATTTCAATGACTCCTTGGACCATAATAATGATGTAGAATAATACAAGTTGTATTATAAAGGATGGCGCATCTCCGTTGTAGGGAATGCGCCATTTTCTGTCTATATATAATAAGGTGTGTCTTGTGTTTAGGAAACTCTCTTTGGAGAGACGGTTTTAAAATGGGTGTTTTGGGAAAATAAAGCGTGTTTCCCTTTGCTTGTTTGGAAATTTTTGCTACCTTTGCGTCAGAGAAAGAAACATATATATAAACAATTTAAAGATATAGATTATGGTTAAGAAGATATTTATGGCAGCCATGATGATGCTCGCCACACTCTCAATAAATGCACAGAACGAAGCAGTGACTAACCAGTCGGTCATCGATCTTTTGAAGGAGGGATTCTCCTCAGAGGAAATCAAGGGTGCCATAGAGAACAGCACTACCCGCACGCTGACTTTCGATATCAGCTATATGCGAGAGTTAAAGGCTGCTGGTGCCACGCAGGACCTGATTACTTACCTTCAGAAGATTGCCAAGACAGACAATGGCTATGAGGGGTTGGTGCTTTGGAATCCTGTAGATGGAGGCAAGCCCGTCAAGGTGTATCGTACCAACTTCGAGAAGGAGGAGAAAGGTTTCAACCTCGGCACTTTGGCAGCAGTTGCCGGTGTTGCTTGGGGAGTGGGCAGCGCGGTGGGCGGCCGCAGTGTAAGCGGTGGCGAGGCTGCTGCGGTGGCAGGAGGTCTGACGCTGATGGCCACTTCCGGCAAGGAGATCCAGAAATTGGTTATTCCGGGCTCTACTTCCAAGGTGAAGACGGGTACTCAGCCGGTGTTCCGCTTCTTCTTCAATAAGGAGGAAGGCAAGAGCTTTAGCCAGGAGTCGGGTAATCTTTATGAGATGGTGATGAACAGCATACAGAGCCCCAATGAGTTCCAACTTATCAAGATGCAGACGAAGACAACTAAGAAGGGCGGCCGTCGCCTCTTCCCAAGTAGCATGTCATATACAGTCGCTGGTTTCGAGGGCTCTAACGCAAGTACCCGAGAAATGGTGAACTTTGAGATAAACACCATCAACAATAACACCTTCGAGGTGACATTCCCTCAGCCGCTAGAGCCGGGCGAGTACTGCTTCTTCTACAAGAGCGGTCTCAGCAACAAGTATTTTCAGGCTCAGCCTTTTGGATTTGACTTTACGGTGGAATAGTGATTTAGAAAAAGCATATAGATTTTAGCAAGGGTGGATGGCCGTGTTGGTTGTCCATCCTTATTTTTTTGTATAGTTGTGTGTGAATTGCATGAAAACAAAGAAGTCTCGCAAGTTTTTAACTTGCAAGACTTTAAAGTTTGCGCTTCAAGATGGGCTTGAACCAACGACCCCCTGATTAACAGTCAGGTGCTCTAACCAACTGAGCTATTGAAGCATTACTCTTTGAAATAAGTGTTGTCCCTTATTTGCGGTTGCAAAGGTACTGACTTTTTTTGGTTCCACCAAATATTTTCGGTACTTTTTTGTGTTTAGATCAAAAAAAGTGCAAATTTTCTTCATTTTAGGGTAGTATTAGCCCGGAAATGCGTATTTTTGTGGTCGAAATAAAAAAAGAACAAGCAAATGATGAAAAAACTCGTGTTTTCATTGCTGGCGTTGATGTTGGTGGTGCCGACATTTGCCCAGAAAGATAAGGATCATGACTTCAAGGTGGCGAAAAACATGGACATTTTCAATGCCATCTACAAGAACCTTGACCTGGTGTATGTTGATATGCTTGATGCGGACGAGGTGATAGGGAGCGGCATCAATGGTATGCTGGGAAGTCTCGACCCTTATACGACCTACTACCCCGAATCGAAAGTGAAGGACCTCAAGTCAATGCTTACCGGCAAGTATGCTGGCATCGGATCCTTGATCCGCTACAACAACCAGATCCAGAAGGTGGTCATTGACGAGCCATACGAGAATATGCCCGCTGCAGAGGCGGGACTCAAGAAGGGAGACATCATCCTCAGCATCGACGACTCCACGATGTTGGGCAAGGATGTGAGTTATGTGAGCGACCACCTAAAGGGGGCACCCGGCACTTCCTTTCTGCTGAAAGTGAAACGCCCCAGCACGGGAAAGGTGCTGAAGATAAAGATAGAGCGAAAGTCCATCCAGTTGCCTTATTTGCCTTACTATGGTCTGTTACAGGACAAGGTGGGTTATATCAATCTCAACCAGTTTACCGACCAGTGTGCCAAGGACGTGCGCCGAGCCTTTGTCGACCTGAAGAAACAGGGGGCAGAGAAACTTGTCTTCGACCTCCGAAACAATGGCGGTGGAGCGGTGAACGAGGCGGTGAGTATTGCTAACCTGTTCCTGCCCAAGGGAAAGGTGGTGCTCAAGATGCGGGGCAAGTTGCAGCGCGCCAACAGTGAATACAAGACTACGGTGGAACCCGTGGATACGCTGATGCCGATAGTCGTGCTGGTAAGTGGCAATACTGCGAGCTCCAGCGAGATTCTCAGTGGCAGTCTGCAGGATTATGACCGTGCAGTAATATTAGGTACGCGCACGTACGGAAAGGGATTGGTGCAGGCAACGTTCGACTTGCCCTACAACGGACAGATGAAATTGACATCGAGCAAGTACTATATCCCCAGCGGGAGGTGTGTTCAGGCATTGAACTACAAGCATTCCAAGGGCGGCTATGTGGAACACGTGCCGGACTCATTGACCAAAGTGTTCCATACCGCTGGCGGAAGAGAGGTGCGCGACGGCGGTGGCATTAAGCCCGACGTAGAGGTCAAGGCAGACTCTGTGCCTAACCTCGCCTTCTATCTGGCGGGTGCCCGCGACAGCAATGAGGTGATGCTTAACTACGTGGTTGACTATGTTGCCAAACATCCCAAGATAGCTCCCGCCAAGGATTTCGCCCTGACCGATGCCGACTACGAGGAATTCAAGGCAAGGGTGCTGAAGTGTGACTTCAAGTATGATAGGGAGACGGAGAAATATCTGAAGGAACTGGAGAAACTTGCCAAGTTCGAGGGGTATTATAATGATGCGAAGCCCGAATTTGATGCTTTGGCGAAGAAGTTGAGTCACAATGTGGCGAAGGACCTCGACTACAATAAAGCATACATCATGCAACTGCTGGAAAACGACATTGTGACGGCTTATTATTACCAGGGCGGCGCAATCCAGAATACCCTGCGTTATGATAAGCAGGTGAAGGAGGCGGTTAGGCTGTTGAATTCCCCGGAAGAGTATGGTAAAATACTTCATCCAGCGAAGAAATAAGCCGAAAATACTGCACAATTCATGAAAATTGCGCATATAGCAACGAAAAAAATGCAAAAACTTTGGATAATATCAAAAATATTCGTAATTTTGCAACGTTCAGTGGAATGAGGGGCTCACAAAGAGTTCCTCATTTTATTTTAAATAGATAAATATGATAGACAAAAACGTCGTAAAAAAGTTAGTTGACGAATGGCTCCAAGACAAGGAATATTTCTTGGTGAGCATCGAGATCAGTCAGGACGACAAGATTGTAGTCGAGATAGATCATGCCGATGGCGTATGGATCGAAGATTGTGTCGCCCTTAGCAAGTACATCGAAGACCACTTAAGTCGTGATGACGAAGACTATGAGCTGGAGGTGGGATCGGCAGGCCTCGGTCAGCCGTTCAAGGTTCCGCAGCAGTACATCAACTTCATCGGAAAAGAAGTGGAGGTGCTTGATGCTGATGGCAAGAAGGTGAAGGGCATCCTGAAGGATGTGGACGGCAATGATTTTACGGTAAGCGTAGAGGAGAAGGTCAAGGTAGAGGGCAAGAAGCGCCCCGTAAAGCAGGACGTGGACCATACCTACCAGATGGACAAGGTAAAATATACAAAATACATAATAAGTTTCAAATAAGCTATGGCAGCAAAGAAAATGCAAGAAATGACCGCGAGTATGATTGATACTTTCCGCGAGTTTAAGGAAACCAAGAATATCGACCGTACCACGTTGGTGAGTGTATTGGAGGAAAGCTTCCGCAATGTGCTTGCCAAAATCTTCGGCAGTGACGAGAACTTCGATGTGATTGTGAACCCCGACAAGGGTGACTTCGAAATCTACCGTAACCGTGTCGTTGTGGCTGATGGCGAGGTAGAAGACGAGAACAAGGAGATTGCCCTTGCAGAGGCACGCAAGATAGAGCCCGATTATGAGGTGGGTGAGGACGTGAGCGAGAAGGTGGATTTCAACAAGTTTGGCCGCCGTGCCATCCTGACACTCCGCCAGACCTTGGCTTCCAAAATCCTGGAACTGGAACACGACTCTCTATATAACAAGTACAAGGATCGTGTGGGACAGGTCATCTCTGGTGAGGTCTATCAAGTATGGAAGCGCGAGGTGCTTGTTGTTGACGACGAGAACAACGAGCTGATTTTGCCGAAGGCAGAGCAGATTCCTGGTGACGTGTACCGCAAGGGCGAGACCGTTCGCGCCGTCATCCTGCGTGTGGACAATGACAACAACAACCCCAAGATTATCCTGAGCCGTACCGCCCCCCTCTTCTTGCAGCGGCTGTTGGAGGCTGAGGTGCCCGAGATTAACGACGGTCTCATCGCCATTCGCCGCATTGCCCGTATGCCGGGAGAGCGTGCCAAGATTGCCGTGGAGACCTTCGACGAGCGCATTGATCCGGTGGGAGCTTGTGTAGGTGTCAAGGGTAGCCGTGTGCATGGCATCGTCCGAGAACTTTGCAACGAGAACCTCGATGTTATCAACTATACCAACAACATCAAACTGTTCATCCAGCGTGCGCTCGCACCTGCCAAGATTACTTCCGTCAATATTGACGAGGAGAACAAGAAGGCAGAGGTGTACCTGAACCCTGAGGAGGTGAGCCTGGCGATTGGCCGTGGCGGTATGAACATCAAGTTGGCTTCCATGCTGACAGAATATACCATCGACGTATTCCGCGAGGTGGATGAGAACGAGGCAGACGAGGATATCTATCTGGACGAGTTCTCCGATGAGATCGACCAGTGGGTCATCGACGCTATCAAGGGTATTGGCCTTGACACCGCCAAGCAGGTTCTCAATGCGCCAAGGGATATGCTGATAGAGAAGGCAGACTTGGAGGAAGAGACAGTTGACAATGTCATCAGCGTCCTGAGAGCCGAGTTTGAGCAATAATTCCCACGCAGAGTGGAGAGTCCAACGAAGTAAATTAAAAGAAGGAGTAAAATAATATATATGAGCATCAGATTAAATAAAGCACTACGTGAATTAAACATAGGACTTCAGACGGCAGTTGAATTCCTTGAAAAGAGAAAAGACTTGGGAGAGGTCAAGGCAGAACCGAGCTTTAAGATTAGCGACCAGCAATATAAGGCTCTTAACGATGCGTTCAGCCAGGACAAGGAGGTGCGCAGCCAGGCCGAGAAGCTTTTCCCGAAGAAGACAAAAGACAAGAAGCGTGCGCAAGCCCCGGATGGTAACCGCGCCGAGAGCTTGTTGGTGTCAAGCACCCAGCAGCAATACAAGCCGTTGGGCAAGGTTGACCTGGATAGTCTCGGCAAGCCTGCCGCAAAGTCTGCTGCTCCAGTAAAGAACGAGGCGATAAAGAACGAGGATGCTGCCGTCAATCCCGCGCCAGTGAAGAATACTCCTAAGATTGAGCCGGAAACAGCGGATTCTGTTCAGAAGACAGTGATGGCTCCAAAAGCCGAAAACCAACAAGAACAGAAACCCGCACAGGGTTCTCAGCAGAGACAAGATATGAAACAGCAATCAGTCCAAAGGCCACAGCAGAAACCTGCACAGGCTAAGCAGGATGCTCAGGCACCGGCTGCAAGCACCACGAGTGGCGTGTTTACCTTAAAGAGTGAGAAAAAGTTTACTGCCAACGAACCTAAGGTGTTGGGTAAGATAGACCTGTCTTCTCTCAACCAGAGTACGCGCCCCAAGAAGAAAACCAAGGAGGAACGTCGCAAGGAGCGTGAGGAGAAACAGGCTCTGATGCATGGCGAGCGCAAGAAACGCGTGCGCATTAATAAGGAACGTGTGGACATCAACGCTGCTGCCAACCAGCAGGGTGGCAACCAGAATGGCAACAATGGTGGCGGCAACAAGAAAAAGAACAAGAACAAGAATAAGGTCAACAATGCCAATAACGGCAACAACAATCGTGGCAACCAGCGTCAGATTGAGGTGGATGACGAGGCAGTGGCACGCCAGGTAAAGGAGACGCTTGCCCGTCTGACGAGCAAGAGCCAGAACAAGAAGGGTGCCAAGTATCGTAAGGAGAAGCGTGAGGCTGTGCAGGAAAAACTGCAAGACCAGGCCCGCCAGGAGCAGAAGGAAAGTAAGATTCTGAAACTCACAGAATTTGTAACCGTCAGCGAGTTGGCTACGATGATGGATATTTCTGTCACACAGGTCATCTCAACCTTGATGGGTGTGGGTATCATGGTGTCCATCAACCAGCGCCTCGATGCTGAGACTATCAATATGGTGGCTGAGGAGTTCGGTTTCAAGACCGAGTATGTGAGTGCTGAGGTGCAGGAGGCTGTAAGCGAGGAGGAGGATGATGAGAACGACCTCGTGCCCCGTGCCCCGATTGTGACAGTGATGGGCCATGTGGACCATGGTAAGACCTCTTTGCTCGACTACATCCGCAACACCAATGTGATTGCCGGTGAGGCTGGCGGTATTACCCAGCACATCGGTGCCTATAGTGTGACGCTGAACAGCGGTCGCAAAGTGACCTTCCTGGATACTCCGGGTCATGAGGCGTTTACCGCCATGCGTGCCCGTGGTGCGCAGGCCACCGATATTGCCATCATCATCATTGCAGCCGACGACTCCGTGATGCCTACCACCAAGGAGGCCATCTCGCATGCTCAGGCAGCCGGTGTGCCGATGGTGTTCGCCATCAACAAGATTGATAAGCCAGGTGCCAATCCCGACAAGATTCGCGAGGACTTGGCCAACATGAACTTGCTCGTAGAGGAGTGGG
>CAVCCB010000086.1:0-8536 GCA_963600595.1 Subdoligranulum sp. APC924/74
TGTAGGAAGCCTCCTCCAGCTGCTTGCGCTGCGCCTCGTCGATGCGCAGTCCCATACCGTTCACGAGAATCATGTCGTAGTCGGAGAGATGGTCGAAGTCATCGGTGGTGATTTCGCTGAGCTTGATCATCTCGTTGTCGTTGGCGTTGGAGATTTGTCCCAGGGCAATGGCCTGGTAGTTGAGGAAGGCGATGCGCGTGGGGCTTATCCAAGTGCTGTAAGCCTTGCAGATTCCTCCCAAGGCAGCCAGTGCGAGCACCGCCAAGAATACATGTTTTCTTTTTACCTTTTTAATCTTTCTTATTCCTATTTTCATAATCATCTTTTATTTCGGGCTGCAAAGTTAAGGCTTATTTGGAAAAGCCACAATACCGACAAATGATGATTTTTACATTTTTTATACTTAGGAATAGGTATCGGGAATCTGTGTTATTCCATGGGAGTCATTAGAAATGGGGAGAAAGTTCAGAGATATTTTTCTATAACTTTCATAATCTACAGGTCGTATTTGTTCTTGAGGTATCTTTCTATTATCACTTTGTCCGGCTCGTCGGGACCGTCCGATTTGGTGATTCCGCATAATGCCTCAAAAGCATAATGCTTCTTTTCTTTGGCTTTCGGTCTTGCCTTCGCCACCAGTTTCTTGGCATACTCTGTGAGTTCCTGCCGCAAAGTCTCCAGTTGGTAAGTCTGAGGCACATCCAGAGAGATATTGATTGTTGTCTGCATTTTCTTTCCTTTCTTTTAAGAAGTCTGTTATTTCCCCTGCAAAGATAACGCAAATCGGAGATAAAACAAAATAAATGACCAGTTTTTGCCTTTTTATTGAAAAATGTTGTACTTTTGCACTTGCATATCAAACACTTTACAGGATTTTACAGTATGAAAAGAGTATTCATGTCGGCTGCGCTCCTTGCAGCCTCCCTCGCATCCTTCGCACAGCAAGCTCCGCTCTGGATGCGCTACCCCGCCATCTCACCCGACGGCTCCACCATCGCCTTCGCCTACAAGGGCGACATCTACAGCGTGCCCGCCACGGGCGGAGAGGCACGGCAGCTCACCACCAACTCCGCCTACGACTCCCACCCCATCTGGAGCCCTGACGGCACGAAGATAGCCTTCGCCTCCACACGGGAGGGAAGCATGGACGTATACGTCATCCCAGCCAGCGGCGGCTCCCCCACCCGACTCACCACCAACAGCGGCACGGAGACCCCCGTCGCCTTCAAGGACAACGACCACGTGCTCTTCTCCGCCAACGTCATGCCCACGGCACAGAGCAACCTCTTCGCCAGCCGCGAGTTCTCCCAGGTGTATGAGGTGAGCACGAAGGGCGGCAGACCCAAGCTCTACTCCGCCCTGCCCATGGAGGACATCAGCATCAACGCCAAGGGACAGGTGCTCTACCACGACAGCAAGGGCTATGAGGACAAGTGGCGCAAGCACCACACCTCGCCCATCACCCGCGACATCTGGATGCTCGACGGAGGCAAGTACACCAAGCTCACCACCTTCAACGGCGAGGACCGCACACCCGTGTGGGCTTCCGACCAGCAGAGCTTCTACTACCTCAGCGAGCAGGACGGCTCCTTCAACATCTACCGACGCAGCCTCGCCTCGGGCAAGGACACGCAGGTGACCCACGAGAAGAAGAACCCCGTGCGCTTCCTCTCCTCCTCCGCAAGCGGACTGCTCTGCTATGGCTACGACGGCGAGATCTACACCGTCAGGGAGGGCGCGGAGCCACAGAAAGTGAAGATTTCCATCACCACCGACAACGACGAACCGGGCCTCGTGCGGCAGGTGCGCTCCTGGGGAGCCACGGAAATCGCCCTCTCGCCCAACGCCAAGGAAGTGGCTTTCGTGATGCACGGCGACGTGTATGTCACATCGGTGGAATACAAGACCACCAGGCGCATCACCGACACCCCGCAGCAGGAGCGCAACGTGAGCTTCTCGCCCGACGGCAGAAGCCTCGTCTACGCCTCCGAGCGTAACGGCGTATGGCAGATCTACCAGTCGAAGATCAAGAACGGGAAAGAGAACAGTTTTACCTACTGCACCGACATCGAGGAGGAGCAGCTCACCAAGACCAACGTCACCTCGCAATATCCCGCCTACAGCCCCGACGGCAAGGAGGTGGCATTCTACGAAGACCGCGCCACCCTGCGCATCATCAACCTCAAGTCGAAAGACGTGCGCACCGTCCTGGACGGCAAGTACAACTACTCCTACAGCGACGGCGACATCTGGTTTGAGTGGAGCCCCGACAGCAAGTGGCTCCTCACGAGCTACATCGGCACAGGCGGCTGGAACAACTCAGACATCGCCCTGGTGAAGGCGGACGGCAAGGAGGTGCACAACCTCACCGACTCGGGCTACAGCGACGGAAACGGCAAGTGGGTGCTGGGCGGCAAGGCGATGCTCTTCCAGAGCGACCGCGCCGGCTACCGCAGCCACGGCTCCTGGGGAGCCGAGTACGATGCCTACCTGATGTTCTTCGACCTCGACGCCTACGACCGCTTCCGCATGACCAAGGAGGAACAGGAACTCGCCGACGCCAACAAGGACGAGAAGGAGAAGAAGGCTGACGAGAAGGAGGAGAAGAAGAAGGACGAGAAGAAAAAGAAAGAGGAGAAGACCGGCAAGACCGAGGTGGAGAAAGTGAAGCCCCTCGAACTCGACACCGACAACTGCCGCGACCGCATCGTGCGCCTCACCGCCAACTCCTCCAACATGGGCGACGCCATCCTCGACACCAAGGGCGAGAAACTCTACTACCAGGCTTCCTTCGAGGACGGCTACGACCTCTGGTGCCACGACCTGAAGGAGGGCAGCACCACGCTGATGATGAAAGGCATAGGAGGCGGCGGACTCATCGCCGACAAGGACGTGAAGAACCTATTCCTCGGCAACGGCAGCACCATCAAGAAGATAGACCTGGCGAACCAACAGACCAAGAACGTGGACTTCGAGGCTAACTTCAACTACAAGCCAGCCGAGGAGCGGCAGTATCTCTTCGACCACATCTGGCGGCAGGTGAAGGACAAGTTCTACGACCCCAACCTGCAGGGCGTGGACTGGGAAGGCTACCGCAAGGTGTATGAGAAGTTCCTGCCCTACATCAACAACAACTACGACTTCTCCGAGATGCTCTCCGAGATGCTGGGCGAACTGAACGCCTCCCACACCGGCTGCCGCTACTCGGCACCGGGCGCAAGCCTCGCCACCGCAGCCCTCGGCGTGTTCCTCGACCCCACCTACGAGGGCGACGGACTGAAGATTCAGGAAGTGATCAAGCGCGGCCCCTTCGCCGTGAAGAAGAGCGAGGTGACGGCTGGCTCCATCATCGAGAAGATAGACGGCGAGCCCGTCAAGGCTGGCGAAGACTACAACGCCCTGCTCGACGGCAAGGCAGGCAAGAACGTGCGCCTCACCGTCAAGAACGCCAAGGGCAAGCGCTTCGACCTCACCGTCAAGCCCATCTCGCAGGCACAGCAGCAGGAACTGCTCTACAAGCGGTGGGTGGACCGCAACCGCGCCATCGTGGACAGCGTGTCTAACGGCAGAATAGCCTACGTGCATGTGAAGGCGATGAACAGCGAAAGCTTCCGCACCGTCTACAGCGAACTGCTCTCCGACAAGAACCGCAACCGCGACGCAGTGATCGTGGACGAGCGCCACAACGGCGGCGGCTGGCTCCACGACGACCTCTGCACGCTGCTCAGCGGCAAGCAGTACCAGGAATTCGTGCCCCACGGCAAGGTGGTGGGCAAGGACCCGTTCAACAAGTGGACCAAGCCCTCCTGCGTGCTCATCTGCGAGGACGACTACAGCAACGGCCACGGCTTCCCCTGGGTATACAAGGAGCTGGGCATCGGCAAGCTGATCGGTGCGCCCGTGGCGGGCACGATGACCGCCGTGTGGTGGGAGCGGCTGATGGACAGTTCGCTGGTATTCGGCATTCCCCAGGTGGGTTGCCGCGACATGCGCGGCACCTTCGGCGAGAACACCCAGCTCAACCCCGACATCGAGGTCTACAACTCTCCCGAGGACTACCTCAGCGGCCACGACACCCAGCTCATCCGTGCCGTGGAAGAGATGATGAAAAAATGAAAATATTGAAATATGGAAATATGGAAATATTGAAATATTGAAATATGGCGCTGCGCATGGATTGGCAGCGCCATTTTTATTTTAATCCCCTTAAAAATATTTAATTTCAAAAGATTTACACGAAAATCTATTGCTTTTCAATATTTTCGTTTTATCTTTGCAATAGCATTTATAACATGGAAGTAAATGAGAATTATATCACATAGAAAGCTACGGGAGTTTTACGAACCCCCCGGACATTCAGACTCAAGAGTGGCACTCGAAAGATGGTACCAAATTGCAGAAGATGCGAAATGGAACAACTTCTCCGACGTGCGCCTGGACTTTCCCGATGCAGACTATGTAGGGAACCAGCATTATGTGTTCAACATCCGAGGAAACAACTACAGATTAGTCGTTGTCATAAAATTTACCATCGGGCGACTTTTCATCAGGTTCGTCGGAACACACAGGGAATATGACAAAATAGATTGTTCAACAATATAACGCTATTTATCTCATGGAAAAGATCACAAAAGAACAATATGAGTTTGCACTCAACAGAATAGAAGAACTTTTGCCATTGGTTACGGACGAGACTCCCTCCCATGACAAGAACTCCATCGAGCTGACTCTGATGTCAGACATCGTAGAGGCTTACGAAAAGAAGCACTATCCGATAGGCAAGCCATCCGTCGCAGAACTGATAGAGCTTTCGCTCGAAGACAGGGGAATGACCCAGAAGCAATTAGCCACAGAGATAGGTATCAGCCCCTCACGCATCAACGATTATATTGCCGGGCGCTCAGAACCCACGCTAAAAATTGCGAAATTGCTTTGCAAGACGCTCAACATCACTCCTGCTGCAATGCTGCAGATTTAGGGAAAGGTGCGCCACGAAAAGCCGGCACCCCACAGCCTTTTTCTGTCACTTATCAGAACAAAAATATCAAAAAATACGTTTTTTTTTGGCATTGTCAAAATATATGCGTAATTTTGCAGCCATATATAAAATATATGACTCAAAAATATACGCTATGGGCACTCCTCGCCATAAGTGCCCTCCCCCTTCTCTCTTCCTGCTTCAAGGCAGAGCCGCTCAATGCAGAATGCGACATCGAGCAGGCATACATCCATGCCGGAGACGAACTGGAGAACTGGTTCGCCAACGCCGCCGACACGCTCGTCAGCGTGCAGAGCGACCAGACGCAGATAGCCTTCAACATGAGAGGCTCCGCCGACCTCACGAAGCAGGCACCCCTCTTCCGCCTCACCCCAGGCGCCACCATCCAGCCCGAAAACGGCAGCACGCAGGACTTCTCCAACGGTCCCGTCACCTACACCGTCACCTCTGAGGACGGGCAGTGGACACGCACCTACCAGGTGAGCATCAAGACCGACTACCCCACCTTCAGCCAAGTGACCACGTTCGACTTCGAGGACGCCTACCTCAGCCGCGGCTACTACAACTGGCGGGAGACCGTCGGCGGCACCACCCTCGACCTCTGGGCGACGGGCAACGCCGGCTACAAGATCAGCAACAGCTCCACCAAGGCAGAGAACTACCCCACCGCCGTCGAGGAAGACGGCTACGAGGGAAAGGCGGTGAAACTCACCACCCGGCGCACCAGCATGCTCGCCGACATGGTGAAGAAACCCATCGCCGCCGGCAACCTCTTCATCGGACAGTTTGACGCCACCGACGCCCTGCGCGACGCCATGAAGGCCACCAAGTTCGGCAAGGCATTCAGCTTCGGCAGCAAGCCCGTCAGGCTGGAAGGCTGGTACAAGTACCAACCCGGCGACACCTTCACCGACAAGGACATGAACACCCTCGACCGCCAGGACTACGCCACCATCTACGCCGTGCTCTACGACAACCACGACGCCCAGGAGGGTGCCGTGCTGCTCTACGGCGACAACGTGCAGACCAGCCCGCAGATCGTGGCACTCGCCATCGTGGGAAACACGACAGACACCGACGGCAAGACCGCCATCGGCACCACCCCCCAGTGGCAGCACTTCAGCGTCGCCTTCGACTACGACAAGTACGGCAAGGCCATCGACCCCGCCAAGCTGAAGAACGGCGGCTACAGCCTCACCGTCGTCTGCTCCTCCAGCACCGGCGGAGCCAGTTTCATGGGAGCCGTGGGCAGCACCCTCTGGGTGGACAGTTTCAAGATAATTTGCGAATAAAAGAGATGAGAAGAACAACGATACTCGCAGGCATGGTTGCCTGCACCACCATGGCATGGGCGGGCGGCGCCGAGCAAGGCAACGCCCTCGGCAGGTTCCTCGGCAGCTGCCGCTACCAGGCGCGCCTGGGCTACAACATCGGAGCCACCACGCCCTTAGGGATGCCCGCCAGCATCCGCACGCTCCACAGCTACACCCTGCGCCCCGACTTCGGCATCGGCATCGATGCCTCCCACTCCCTCTCTGCAGGCTGGGGACTCAACGTCGGCGTCCGCCTCGAACAGAAGGGCATGAAGACCGACGCCGGGGTGAAAGGCTACCACATGAAGATTGTGCGCGGCGGAGAGGAACTGGAGGGCACCTTCACCGGAAGCGTGGTGACCAAGACATCCATGCTCCTCGTCACCGTGCCCGTGCAGGCTACCTACGATGTCAGCGACAAGGTGCGCCTGAAGCTCGGCCCCTACGTGAGCTATGCCGCCCACAGGGAGTTCGGAGGCTGGGCATACGACGGATACCTGCGCCGCCAGGAGGAAGGCCATCCCAAGGGCGACCCCACGGGACAGAAGGTGACGCTCGGCAGCGCCGGGGGCGAGAGGGGCGAATATGACTTCTCCGACGAGATGCGGCGCTGGCAAACGGGTGTCGACCTTGGAGCCGACTGGCAGGTGGGCAGGCACTGGGGCGTGAGCGCCGACCTGAGCTGGGGACTCACCGGCATCTTCCGCAGCGGCTTCGACACGATAGAGCAGACGATGTATCCCGTCTACGGCACCATCGCCCTCACCTACCGGCTGAAATGACAACAAAACAGCATTCAATAACATTATCAATTATTTATCAAAAAAACAGAAGAAAAAGATGAAAAAATTATTATTTTTAATGACAATGGTCTGCTCATTGGGCTTCTTCGCCTCATGCAGCAGCGACGATGACAACACCAAGGGTGGCAGCTCATCGTCAGTATGGAACACCTTCAAGGGCGGCGACTACAACGTATGGTGCGAGGCCCTCGACACAGCCGGCAACCAGCTCGCCTACAAGCTCCAAGACCTGAAGGCAAGCGTGACAAAGGCTGGCGACAACACCGCCAAGGTTACCCTCCTGAGCCAAACCCAGTACGACACCGTCAGCATCAGCGTACCCGAGGCAGCCATCGCAGCCAGTGACGGCTATACCCTCAGCGGCAAAGGCACGATGAGCGTCAGCGGCACCGACGAAGCCACAGGCAAGTACCAGAAAGTCACCAAGGACGTGACCCTCACCGCCAAGATCACATCCGACAACAGCGACATCACAGCAGATGTGAAGTTCGACAACACCACCCTGAGCTTCTCCAACGCCGCCAAGCCCGAACTGTCAAAGCTGATGGACACCTGGCATGTGACACCAGCCTTATGGTATGACGAGAGCGGCAAGGAGGTGGAAGCAGGCGACGCTTCAGCAGTCTATGCCGACGGCTGCTTCAAGTTCAACTGGACCACCAAGGAGGGCACAGTCATCACCCTCGGCGACATGCAGCTGCCCGCAGCCAACGCTGCCCTCCTCGCCGAGAGAATGGCAAACCAGAGCCTCGACAAGGTACTCTCTTCCGTAGCCTTCACCCGTGGCGGCAAGATCCTCGCACGCTACCGCTCCGCCAAGGACGCCGGCGACGACACCAAGTGGCAGATTGCCGATGGCTACGCCACCTACAGGACAATGACCGGCGTGGACAACCTCATCTACGTGGTTCTGAACAAGGAGAAGATTCTCGCCGGCGTGACCGACGCCAGCCAGAAGGCAGCACTCTCCACTATTATCGATGCCTTCGACGGAAACATCCCCGTCAACATCGAGTGGGGCAAGGACGGCTCAGCCTTCTTCTATCTGAACAAACACCTCGTAGAGGGCTTGTCAACAGACGATACCATCGTGAACTTCGTGAAGAACCTCAAGGACGAGGACCTGAACGGCATGGGCGTCATGATCAAGCTGCTCTTCGCCCAGGTTCCCAGCCTGCTGGACAACACCACCGAGCTGAAAGTGGGACTCCAGCTCGTCAACTAAGACTGTTTTAGAAAGTTAGAAATAGTTTAAAAGGTAAAAAAGATGAAAATGGGAATCCCGGGGACTGGCAGCGACTGCCATCCCCGGGATCTTTTGTTTCACCTCCTTTCCCTCAATATTTCCATATTTCAATGTTTTACATGCAGCTCGTCACGCCGAGCGTTGTGGCGATTGCCGTCAGAATGCTGATTGCGAT
>CAVCCB010000087.1:0-5870 GCA_963600595.1 Subdoligranulum sp. APC924/74
CACTTTAATTATCTAATTATTAATATATTATATATATATTTGTCCCAAAAATTAAAATGGGACACTTTGGGACACCTGCTTGATACATCTGTCAGCAGGACAGCATGCGTCAATGTTATCAATAGGAGACTTGCGCAAAACCATCAGAGATACCCTGTCTCTTTGGATACATCAATTTGGACACCCTAGTTTTTGATGCAGATTTTTTCCAATAAGGTGCAAATAATTTCTTCTACGCAGAAAGACTGCGGAGTCGTATTGTACCTTTGCAACCGAAAACAAGAAAAGGTGGTCAAGGGAGACTTGCCACCTGATTATATATGGCTGCGGTAACTCTGTTGGTAGAGTGCATTGTTTGTGTGTGGGAATTATCTCCGTTGGCAGGTCAACTCACGCATACTTCATTCCAGTGAACATTCGTGTCGCAGGTTCGAATCCTGCCCGCAGCCCTTCATATTAATTTAGGTCAAGAGGGACTTACTGCATGACATCAGATTACGGTTCTGAAAAGTTTGAGTTTCTCCACTACCTTATTAAATATTCTATACGATTATGGATGAGAAGAATTTGCAGAAGGTGGCATTGAGATACAAGGCTCTGTATCTTGACATCAAGAGAGAGGACATCAATATGTCTTCAGAGATTACCCCTGCCATTTATTCCTTTGCCGAAAAGTTGAAGAAGGACGGATACTGCATGAGTGAGGAACTTCTGCATGCACTTATTGCCGTTCCTTTAGATACTATGGCTGATATTGTCGCATATATAGAGAAAGTGTTAGGCATGAAACTCAACTGGGCACCTCTGGTCAAGGGATGGAACGTGGCAACGGGTGAAACACTGTCTGACCATTTTGTTACTTGGATTGCAAATATACTTACAGCCCATCAACAAATCAAAGGTACCACATTACCTTGCGGCCACCTTATTCCTACCGGAACTTTTCCTCTGGAGAGATACAATGGTTGTCCCTACTGCGGAAAGCCTTTTCGTACTGCCGACTATGTGTTTCAAGGCCAGGAAAACAAACTCAAGGAACTCCGTCTCTTTACAGTCTCCGACTTGGAGGCACTCTTTCTCTCGTTACTCACCTCGGCGACTCCACTTGATTCCACACAGAAAGATTCCCTTACCTTGCTACTGGATGCATTCCGCATCCCTAAAGGTACAGAAATCACCATGAAGGAGACGCTTATGGTAGCTATCAGATACTGGACAACCCATGGAGAGGAAGACAGAGTCATGGACTACTTCAAGACGCCGACAGACATCCTGCGCTATCTCTGGTACGAGAAGACCGGTTATGTGCAGATTATACCGCCATCGGTTCTCATAGCCAATGCCCGAAGACTTGGCTGCCACATGAACATGTCATGTGATGAGGGTGACACCTATGCCGAAAGGATGAAGAAGCATATTCGCCTGAAGTATGACAGGAAGATGTGCAAGACCGTGAGCAGATGGCTCAACTCCCTAACGCTCCCTCCCGTAAAGATGGTGGAAGACATGAATGCCAAACGTGGTATGTGGGTGAGGTTCATCCGTGCTCTGCGACTGGCGGAATATGCACGCCGGAAAGGGTACAGAAAGTTGGCGGAGATGCTGGATATTTTCTACAACCAGAACTACACCACCTGGCAGGGTGCTGCGGACAAGGCGGTTCAAAACCGTGAGGACGACAACCTGCTGGAGCTTCTTAAGACCCGACCGGGAGCCTTTGCCCGTTGCCTCTTTGCCACCATGCTCAGACTGGGTAGCCGGAAGACCTTGGAGGCGTTCAACGAAGTGTCAGATCAGTTACCGGCCCGTTTGCTGATCTCATTGGACAATGCTGCAGAAAGATATTTTGACATCTCATCGATAAGGTCGGTGAGTACGATAACCGGTCTGCGCAAGACAATCCCACACAACAAACTTCTGGAACTTTACAGCCTTGAGGAAAGGGAGAGAATGACAGAAGAGGTGACCCGTCTCTATCGTGATTCCATGGCAAGAAGATTCCGACAGCAACCTACAGAGAGCAAGACCATCTACATAGACCCGATGCTCTTTGACATTCCGGTGAGTGTGGGTGACCGTTCCACCACAGTACAGGATACAGGCTGTACCCTGACGGGAACCCGTTTTCATGTTGATGGAGATGCCGTGCGCCTCTTTCTGCAGTGGGGAAAGGGACTCCATGCACAACATCTGGACATGGACCTGAGTGCCCGCATCTCGTATGACGAGAAGATAGAGGAATGCGCCTTCTACAACCTTACCTGTACGGGAGCCAAGCATTCCGGTGATATCCGATGGATACCAGAAATGGTGGGTACGGCAGAATATATTGAACTGTCGTTGCCGGAACTGGAGGCTGCGGGGGCAAAATATGTCACCTTCACTTGCAATGCCTATTCTTGCGGAACTTTGTCACCCAATCTCGTGGTGGGCTGGATGAACTCCGCCCTTAAGATGAAGTTGTCCGAGAAGGATGGTGTGGCTTACGATCCCAGTTGCGTGCAGCACATGGTGAGAATCAGCAATGGCAATCTCTCCAAGGGACTCGTTTTTGGTGTTCTTGACATTGCCACGCGGAAAATCATCTGGCTCGAAATGCCACTTGCCGGACAGACGCTCCGATCTGCCAGAAGCAGTGACATTGAGGCACTGCTCAACAAATTGCAAAAGAAACTCAAACTCGGCGAACTTCTCTCCATAAAGGCCGAAGCGCAGCAATTGCAGACGGTGGGAAGTGCAGAACTGGCAGACGAGAGTTACACCTATGAGTGGGCGCTGGATGCGGCGGCAGTGAGCAAGGTGCTGTTTTAGTAATTTATTCGAACAAACAAAGAGGAGATTCAAGCTATGAAAGAATTCATCATGGGACACACCCCCGTAAAAATGTGGGCAAGCGTTTGCGATGCTACAGCGTGGAGACAGATAAGCAATCTCTGCAGTTTGCCATTCATATACCACCATCTGGCACTGATGCCCGATGTGCACGGAGGCAACGGCATGCCTATCGGCAGCGTTCTGGCTACCAAGGATGTCGTAGTACCCAATGCAGTGGGTGTTGACATCGGTTGCGGCATGTGTGCAGTGAAGACGAACGTTAAGGTAGAAACCATTGAGCAGGATGTGCTGCGCAAGAAAATCATGCGAGGCATCCGAAAACAGATACCACTCGGAATGGCGCATCACAAGACGGAACAGGACGGGCGCTATATGCCGCAGGGCATGGACATCGATGCCACCACTGTCGTCAAGCGACAATACCTCTCCGCAACCAAGCAGGTGGGTACTCTTGGCGGCGGCAACCATTTCATTGAACTTCAGAAGGACGATGAAGGCTGGCTATGGATAATGATTCACTCCGGTTCGCGCAACCTCGGCAAACAGGTGGGCGATTATTACAACCGTCTGGCAGCACTGCTCAACGAGCGGTACTTCTCTTCCGTCAAGCCCGAACTGAACCTTCCCTTCCTGCCCCTCAGGACGAAAGAGTTCAATGACTACTGGCGTGAGATGGAATATTGCATCGCCTTCGGGCTCTGCAACCGACAGTTGATGATGGACCGCATAGAAGAAGTCATTGCTGATGCCCTGCCTGATGTGGTCTATGAGCCAATGATCAACATCGCACACAACTATGCAGCATGGGAGACACATTTTGAACAGAAATGCATCGTTCACCGCAAAGGTGCCACCAGTGCCCGAAAAGGCGAAATTGGCATCATTCCCGGTTCGCAGGGAACAAGTTCCTACATTGTAGAGGGGCTCGGCAATCCGCTCAGTTTCATGAGTTGCTCCCACGGCGCCGGACGTACGATGAGCCGTACGGAAGCAGTGAAGACACTCTCTCTGGAAGAGGAAATACGCAAACTTGACGAAAAGGGAATCGTGCATGCCATCCGCTGCCAGCAAGACCTGGAGGAAGCATCCACTGCCTACAAGAACATAGAGGAAGTAATCGGGCAGGAACTGGATTTGGTTAAAATCAAGACCCATCTGCAGCCCATTGCTGTCATCAAGGGATAAAAAAGCATAAAAAACAGACACTCCGCAAACAAACTGCGGAGTGTTTTCGTACATTTGCACAAACGTATAAATATCGCCTATGCCAGCCAACAAGAATGCACTGATCAGGTACAAGACCATAGACAACTGTCTTCGCAACAAATATCGCCGTTGGACGATAGAAGACATAGTGGATGCATGCAGCGATGCCCTTTATGATATGGAGGGTATCACGAAAGGCGTGTCACTGAGAACTGTGCAGGCCGATCTGCAGATTATGCGCTCCGACAAACTCGGCTACAATGCACCCATAGAAGTTTATGACGGCAAGTACTATCGCTATGCAGACCCCGACTACTCCATTTTCGACATGCCTTTGTCGGAAAACGACTATGAGGTGATGAAAGAAGCGGTTGAGATGCTTCGCCAGTTGGAAGATTTCGACCATTTTGCAGAAATGGCAGATGTGGTGGGGCGCCTGCAGGACAAGCTGTCAATCAGTCACGGCAACCGCAAGCCCGTCATCCATTTTGATTCCGTGCCCAATCTGAAAGGCTTGAAATGGCTTAATCCCATATACAACTACATTGCCGGCAAGCAGACAGTGAGGGTAATGTACCAGTCGTTCAGTGCCCGTCAGCCGGTGGAGTTCCTGCTCTATCCCCATTTGCTGAAAGAATACCGCAACCGCTGGTTCCTTTTCGGAACACGGACGAAGGACATGGTGCTTTACAATTTGGCATTGGACAGAATCATGAGCATAGAGCCTGTCGATATACCTTATCATGATAACCCGGCATTCGACAGTCTGCATTTCTTCGACGACGTGATAGGCGTGAGCAAGAACGTTAACAACAAACCGAGAACCGTCACATTCTGGACCACCCCAGAGCAAAGCAAATACATCGCCACAAAACCGGTACATCACAGTCAGAAGCTTCTTTGCAGGAAAGATGATGGATGTTGTATCTTTGAGATTTCCGTGGTGCTCAATTACGAATTTTATTCCGTCATGATGAGCTACGGACCGGGCATAAAGGTATTGTCACCCCGTGTGGCTGTTCGCTTCATGAAGGAGAAAACTAAGGAGATGGCAAAACTCTATGAAGAGACAGGAACAACTTGAAGCCAAACAAAACAACATTAGGCTTTCAATACTGTTTTGTCAAGCAGGAAAGGGAGTGCAATGGGATTCGAACCCATGACCACCAGAGCCACAACCTGGCGCTCTACCAACTGAGCTATACACTCCATGTTACATTGTTCCAGCCGGGCTCGAACCGACACCTCCCGATCCAAAATCGAGTATGCTGCCATTACACCATGGAACAATGGGTACGGAGGCTAAAGGAGTCTGTCGGTTTTCAGGACAGATGTAACCGACCGGCTCTGCCAAACCTCCATTTTTATGTTTTGTGATGAGGGTGGGATTCGAACCCACAACCTGATGTTCCGTGGACATCTGCTCTGATCCAATTGAGCTACCCCACCAATCTTTTGCGGAAGTATCAACCACTCGCCCATACTTCCTTGTTTTTGTTTGACGGTGCAAAGGTACAAAGCCGTTATGCAGCCTTTTTGCATAACCAAAAATATTTTCAAAAAATCATTGAAAAGTGGCTACTGGCCAAGCTGCATGAGATAATCGGTTGCCAATCCGAACGGTGCTGAGACTCCTGTCGGTGTTTGGCTTGATGCAGACGCTGCTCCTGTAGCCGGAGTGACCAAGACAGGCAGACCACAAGTAAAGCAAGGTGGCAAGGGTACACAAGTATGCCGCAGATAACGATTATCAAGATGAAGCCCATGCAGAGGGTGTCAATGCCAACGGCAAGTATCAGCATTCCTTGGCTGGACTGAAGCATCTGCCC
>CAVCCB010000087.1:6044-8447 GCA_963600595.1 Subdoligranulum sp. APC924/74
GCAAGCTGACCTTGTGAAGAAAGCCGGACGTGAGCCGCAGAAGATACAGGATGGTGACATCGTGACTGACGAAGTGGTGAACAGCCTCAATCAGAAGATAGCCGATACGCCCAAGTTCTCGCTGAAGAGTAATGTGGACAATCAAGGGAATCCATTGAATACAGATGGTTCATTGAAACTTGACAAGATTAAGTCTGTTGATGAGTTGGCAGACAAGGACTTCACCGATGCCACACGTAATGTTCAACTTCCTGCAATTCCAAAGAATGTGGATGATGCTATTGGTGCTAATGGCAAGCTAGTTATTATCAAGAAGAATATCTTTGAGAAGAATTGGAATGCGCATAAGTTCACACCTGCGGAAAGTCGAAAAGTCTTGAATAATACTTTATACAACACAGACTTAGTAGGTCGCTCTCAACCGACAAAGAAACCTAATCACTGGGTTGCAATCAAGTTGGATGAGAAAAGTCCAATTACAGTATTGGAAGTAAACGACAATAAGGATAATGTTGAAGTTGTTGGTTGGTACACCCTTGATGAAAGAAATCTTGGGAGAATAAAAAGACAAGCTGAGCGAAATGGCGGCGAACTCATTATGTTATCTCCTAACGACAAGGTGGAAAGCCTTTCCACTCCTTCGCTCAACTCTGCTGCAAAGATAGACAATTCCCCCGAAACCGACAAGGGAAATGCAGAAAAATTCTCGCTGAAGGATGCAAAAGAGAAGCTCTCTGTCTACGGGACATTGAGCGAAGACGTTACCGATATTGCAGACCTGCCTACAGATATGGCATATCGTGAGACCGACATCAATGAGTTGAAAGACTTGTTGGAGACCGGCTATATGCGAAGTCTGCCTGATGGGAAAGTAGTAGAAGGAGCAGACCATAAGGTCAATACCAGAAGAGGTCGTTCATTCCAAATCGGCAAAGGGTACGGTCAATCTCACGGTGGCAAAGGGTTCGCAAAAGGCGCACCATGGAGTATTATTGGAGGTACTCTATCAACAGGCACAGCAACAAAGGTTATCATTGGTGTACCAGGTAACATCATAGACTGGCAGGTCGGTCACCACAACAACTATAGCGAGCCTCAATCCTTTGACGAGATAAAACATGGCAAGCCATTGTGGGTGCCGTTTGACGAAGACGGAGACGTTACCGACATCGGAGCAGAAGATGTTCGTGCATGGGTGGCAGACGCAGAAGGCAACTATCATGAGTTTATTCCATCAGAGAATGATACACCCAAGTTCTCTTTGAAGACAAAGCCAAATTCAAACTTGGAGTCGGCATCCCTTGCCGGGGAAGTTGACATCCATCCTATGCTTGATGCCATCCATACTCTCTACACCAAGGGTAAGGACTTTGCGGCAAAGCTTTTCAATATGAAGTACTTTGATGTAGCAAAAACACCAGACTTCATGAAGGAAGTGGGCTTGACTGGCGACAAGTTCACTGTGCGATATGGCGTAATGTCTCGACACTTCGGGAAGGATGGTTCACACAACTTTACAGAGGAGGAATGGCAACAATTACCAGGGGCTATCCAAAACCCATTTGCAATTTCTAAATTGAGTGACAAGAAAGATGGTTATCGCATATACACAACATTGAAGACCGAAAAAGGCGAATATGTTGTTGTCGGTGCTGACGTTAAGAACGCAGGGAGAAATCTCGAAGTAAACTCCATTGCTACAATCTTCGGGAGACGTAACGATGCTAACTTACCTAAGAATGAGAATGTTATCTACAAGAATAAAGAAATAACTCCTGAACAAATGGCACTTCTCAGTCAGCCCAATTCTGACCAATATCCATCCACTCAGGAGTTATCTGCTGCAAAGATAGACAATTCCCCCGAAACCGACAAGGGAAATGCAGAAAAATTCTCGCTGAAGGATGCAAAAGAGAAGCTCTCTGTCTACGGGACATTGAGCGAAGACGTTACCGATATTGCAGACCTGCCTACAGATATGGCATATCGTGAGACCGACATCAATGAGTTGAAAGACTTGTTGGAGACCGGCTATATGCGAAGTCTGCCTGATGGGAAAGTAGTAGAAGGAGCAGACCATAAGGTCAATACCAGAAGAGGTCGTTCATTCCAAATCGGCAAAGGGTACGGTCAATCTCACGGTGGCAAAGGGTTCGCAAAAGGCGCACCATGGAGTATTATTGGAGGTACTCTATCAACAGGCACAGCAACAAAGGTTATCATTGGTGTACCAGGTAACATCATAGACTGGCAGGTCGGTCACCACAACAACTATAGCGAGCCTCAATCCTTTGACGAGATAAAACATGGCAAGCCATTGTGGGTGCCGTTTGACGAAGACGGAGACGTTACCGACATTGGTGTAGAAGACATCCGTGCATGGGTAGCAGACGCAGAAGGCAA
>CAVCCB010000088.1:0-8283 GCA_963600595.1 Subdoligranulum sp. APC924/74
CGGGTTTCATGCCGAGCACCACGTCGCCGTACATCTGCACGAAGCGGCGATAGGAGTCATATACAAAGTGAGGATTATTGGTCTTCTTCACCAGTCCTTCGGCCACCTCGTCGTTCAAGCCGAGGTTGAGGATGGTGTCCATCATGCCCGGCATGGAGGCGCGGGCGCCGGAACGTACGGAGACGAGGAGGGGATTCTCCACGGACCCAAACTGGCAGTTCATGAGTGCCTCGGTGTGAGCTACGGCAGCGTTGACCTCTTCCTGCAGAAGTTGCTTGATACGCTCCTCGCCCACCTTATAATATTCGTTGCAGGTGTCTGTGGTGATGGTGAATCCCGGTGGCACAGGCACACCGATGAGGTTCATCTCTGCAAGGTTGGCTCCCTTGCCTCCGAGCTGCTCACGCATCTGGGCGTTGCCCTCGGCCTTTCCATTTCCGAAAGTGTAAACTCTTTTTTCGTCCATAAATGTTATAGGTTTCTAATTATGTATATGTTATTTTATTCTTGTTCTTATTACGACTGCAAATATAATGAATTTATTTGGTTCCGCCAAACTTTTACCCAGCTTTTTGCAATCTCCACATTACATTTTACATTGTTGTCGCACACACGGGGTAAGATTTAACAGTTCTACATTAAATTCTCTCCTTTCCTTTCTTCGTTTCACAAAAAAAGCGTACCTTTGCACGCAAAATTATACAACATTATCTATTATGGGAAGAAAACGTAAGCCATTGCCACTGTTGGAGAACATCACCATCGAGGCGGTAGCCGCCGAGGGAAAATGCATCGCCCGGGTCAACGACCAGGTGGTGTTCGTGCCCT
The DNA here is from genome assembly GCA_963600595.1 of Subdoligranulum sp. APC924/74. Taxonomy (GTDB): domain Bacteria; phylum Bacteroidota; class Bacteroidia; order Bacteroidales; family Bacteroidaceae; genus Prevotella. The sequence goes on from CAVCCB010000088.1 coordinate 829, forward strand.
TCTGCGTACCCGGGGACGTGGTGGACCTGCAGGTGGTCAAGAAGAAACATAAGTACTGTGAGGCGAAGGTGGTTCGCTTCGTCAAGAAGAGTGACGTGCGCCAGGAACCGATGTGCGAACATTTCGGCATCTGCGGCGGATGCAAGTGGCAGAACCTGCCCTACGAGGAGCAGATCAAGGCGAAGCAGCAACAGGTGGAAGACCAGCTCACACGCATCGGAAAGATAGAATTGCCCGAGTTCCGCCCCATCATGGGCAGCGTGAAGACCAGCGAGTACCGCAACAAGATAGAGTTCGGATGCAGCAACAAGCGGTGGTTCACAGCCGAAGAACTCGCCCTCCTGCCCAAGAAGGAGGAAGACACCGTCTCTTCCCTCAAGGAACGCCATGCACAGAACGCCATCGGATTCCATATTACCGGTGCTTTCGACAAAATCTACCCCATCAAGAAATGCTGGCTCATGGACGACCTCTGCAACGAGATCAGGAACTTCGTGTTCGACTATGCCGACTCGCACGACTACACCTTCTACGACCTCCGCGAGCAACATGGTCTGTTGCGTGACATGATGATCCGCAACTCCAACACTGGCGAGTGGATGCTCGTCTTCCAGTTCCACTACGACGAGGAGGGAGACGAGCAGCGCGCACTGGAACTGATGCAGCAGGTGGCTGACAAGTTCCCTCAGATTACAAGTCTCATGTATGTGGACAACCAGAAGGGGAACGACACCTTCAACGACCTGGAGCTGAGCCTCTTCAAGGGCAACGACCACATCTACGAGCTGATGGAGGATCTGAAGTTCAAGGTGGGGCCGAAGAGTTTCTACCAGACCAACACCGAGCAGGCTTACCATCTCTATTGTGTGGCACGCGAGTTTGCCAACCTCACCGGCGACGAGCTGGTGTACGACCTCTATACCGGTACGGGCACCATCGCCAACTTCGTGGCGCACAAGGCAAAGAAGGTTATCGGCATCGAGTATGTGCCTGAGGCGATAGAGGATGCGAAGGTGAACTCCGAGGTGAACCACATCGAGAACACCCTCTTCTACGCCGGCGACATGAAGGACATCCTCACCGATGATTTCATCGCCCAGCATGGCCGTCCCGACGTGATCATCACCGACCCGCCAAGAGCCGGAATGCACCCCGACGTGGTAAACGTGATTCTCAATGCAGCCCCCAACCGCATCGTCTATGTAAGCTGTAACCCTGCCACACAGGCACGCGACCTGCAGTTGATGGACTCCCTCTACAAGGTGGCGGCGGTGCAGCCCGTCGATATGTTCCCCCACACGCCCCACGTGGAGAACGTGGTACTGCTGGAGAAGAGAGAGGATAACAGAGAGAAATACCTAAACTAAAAAATAAGACAGAGATGAGAAAAGCAATCGTCATGGCACTCATGGCAGCCACAGCGTTGACCGCCGGTGCACAGGAAAAGAAAAAAGTATTGGAACTGCCCTCATGGCTCACCGACGTGAAGCTCTCGGGCTTTGGAATGGTGCAGTACCAGGCAAGCTGGCAGAAGAACGCGGAGAGCAACTCGTTCAACCTCCGTATGGGACGTGTTTCGCTGGAGGGACGCATCGCCAAGGATTTCTACTGGAAGACCCAGATTCAGTTCAACGGCAACACCTCCACCCTCGGTTCCAGCCCCAGGATGGTGGACCTCTTCGCCGAATGGCAGAAGTACAGCTTTTTCAAGGTGAAGGCTGGACAGTTTAAGTTGCCCTTCTCCTTCGAGAACCCGATGAACCCCATCGACCAGGGATTCATGGCCTACGCACAGAACGTGAACAAGCTCGTCGGCTTCAGCGACCGCTCGGGCCAGCACTCCTCCAACGGCCGTGACATCGGATTGCAGTTGCAGGGAGACTTCCTCAAGAACGCCAACGGCCGCAACCTTCTACACTACCAAGTGGGCGTGTTCAACGGACAGGGAATCAACGTCAAGGACGTGGACAACCAAAAGACCATCGCTGGTGGTATCTGGGTTATGCCCATCAGCGGAATGCGCATCGGTGCCTTCGGATTGACAGGAAGCTATGCGAGGAAGGGAACGTGGACGGAGCCTTACGGAGATCCGCTTGCTGACGTTGGTATCTGCGGAACTCCTACGGAAAAAGAGTGTTCAGGCGTCCGTAAGCTCTCCCAGAACCGCTATGCCTTCTCCTTCGAGTACAAGAAAGAAGGATGGACCGTTCGCTCTGAGTATATCCACTCCACAGGAAAGGCATTCAGCAAGACACTCAACAACACCAACGATGCCAACTCCACCGACTGCACCGTGAACGAGAGTATCGGTGACAAGGCACAGGGTGTATATGGTCTCGTCATCGCTCCGATAGCCAAGCTGCCCAAGGGTTGCCGCATCGACGCAAAGGCACGCTACGACATGTACCAGCCCAACGGCCACACCGACATGATGAAGACGCAGTATGAGGCTGGTCTCAACTTCCATGTAGGCAAGCACTTCACCATCCTCGCGGAGTATGCGTTCATCAACGACCGCACGCTCACCAAGCACAACTACTCCATGGCTGACGCAGAGGTGTGCTTTAGATTTTAGAAAACTTATCGCACCTACAGTAAAAGGCTCGTTCCGATATGTGGAACGAGCCTTTTTTAGGTCATCTTGCTATTGAATTCTTCGCTCTTCGTTCTTCACTCTTCACTTAAAACGAGTATGCGAATCCCACGGAAGCGTATTCCTTGAATTGCCAGTAGCCGTTGCTCTCGTCACGTGCCACGCTGTCATCGAAGCGAGGATAGATGAACACGTTGGTGGAGATGAAACGGTTGAACTGGAAGGTGAAGGTATTCTCCCACTCCACCTCGGCACGGTCGTAAGTGGTGTAACCATAGAGGCGTGTCTTCCACTTCAGGTTGTCCGCGATTTTCCACTCGAAGTCTACAGTACACTCCGAACCGAAGTCGCCCTTCGTGTGCTTGCCCTCGTCCAGTCCGTAGCGTGTGGAGAGGTCGAGACGCCCCACATACTTCCAGTTGTAGGCGATGGGAGCCATCTGGATGCTACCCTTCAGAGTATGGTTCAGCCAGTCCATCTTGTAGTCCATACCCAGCGAGAGATTGAGCGTGAACGGAGAGAAGAAGTCGGAGTAGGTCAGCACATCATTGCTCTTGTAACCCTTGGTGAACTGCGTCTGAGCAATCATCTGCAACGTATAGTACCACTTATTGACCGCCTGCAAGCCCAATTTAGAGGTGAGACGAAGGAGATCCTCCGAGGTTTTCACCGAGTGAACGGAGTCGGAACGGGAAGTCTGGTAACCTAATTTCATCTCCAGTTTGTTCTCCCATTTCAGTTTCTGCTTGTTGTTGTAATTGAACTGCATCACGGCACTTCCCAAGAGCGAGTAAGAACTCTCACCACCCTTGTACCAGTTGTCAGTCACGAAGTTCTGGAGGAACTGAAGGTAATAATCTCCGGCAAACGTCCAGAAGTTGGGTTTCATCACGAGGATGTCCATCGGCGCGGCATCCGGTTCAATCACCTCAGGTGCCACCTGTTCCACGAGGTCGGGATGATTCTGCCGGGGCTTGTCGGGCACATCGAGAGGCGCTCCCACACTGCGCAGGCGCGACTCGTCGGTCCTCACCAAGTCGGGACGCGAGAGATAGACGTGCAACAGGGTGTTGTCAATCTCCGTGCCGAGCCCGTCGCCCAGTCCCGAAGGATTGAGCCTCAGCGAGTGGTTGGCGGGCGAATGATAGAAAGCAAGAGGCGTGAAGAGCATCGAGAAGCGGCTGTCCTGCGAGTCGTAGGCAGTAGAGTCGATGCGTTGGCGTGCAGCCGAGAGCGAGTCAGTATACTCCTTCACTATCGGTGCGGTCTTCGTCACACCCCTCTGCGCCGAGGCGGAAAGCGAGCCCGCCAACAGCGTCAAAAAGAACATATTCAGTCTAAAATTCATAGTTGTCATCAGCAATTTGGGCACAAAGGTAATAAATAATTCATAAAACGACACCATTCTTGGCAATATTTTTGGCTATTTCACAAAAATACCGTAACTTTGCCCCTTGTTATAACAAAGTAATTTTTTAAAGTTTAAATATCGTGGCTGAAACAAAGTACATCTTCGTGACCGGTGGCGTGGTTTCCTCATTGGGAAAAGGCATCATTTCGTCATCCATCGGCAAGCTTCTGCAAGCCAGAGGCTACAACATTACTATCCAAAAGTTTGACCCTTACATCAACATCGATCCGGGCACGCTCAACCCCTACGAGCACGGTGAATGCTACGTCACCGTGGACGGTATGGAGACCGACCTTGACCTGGGACACTACGAACGTTTCACGGGCATCCAGACCACCAAGGCAAACTCGCTCACCACGGGCCGCATCTACAAGGCGGTGATTGACAAGGAGCGCCGCGGTGACTATCTGGGCAAGACCATCCAGGTGGTGCCCCACATCACCGACGAGATCAAGCGCAACGTGAAACTGCTGGGCAAGAAATACCACTACGACTTCGTGATTACCGAGATAGGCGGAACCATCGGCGACATCGAGAGCGCCCCCTTCATGGAGGCCATCCGACAGTTGAAATGGGAGTTGGGCAAGAACGCCATCAACGTACACCTTACCTACGTGCCCTACCTGAAGGCAGCCGGCGAGTTGAAGACCAAACCCACACAGCACTCCGTGAAGGAGCTGCAGAGCGTGGGAATCCAGCCCGACGTACTCATCCTCCGCACAGAGAAGCACCTGGAGGAGGGAATCCTCAAGAAGGTGGCAAACTTCTGCAACGTAGACCGCGACTGTGTGATCCAGAGCGAGGACCTGCCGAGCATCTACGAGGTACCTGTGAACATGCAGAAACAGGGGCTCGACACCGCCATCCTGCGCAAGATGGGAGAACCCATCGGCGAGACTCCCGCCCTCGGCCCCTGGAGAACCTTCCTCGACCGTCGCAACAACGCCACGGAGACCGTCAACATCGGACTTGTGGGCAAATATGACCTGCAGGACGCTTACAAGAGCATCCGCGAGAGCCTCTCGCACGCCGGCACCTACAATGACCACAAGGTGAAAATCACCTTCATCAACTCAGAGTACCTCACAGAGGAGAATGTCGCCGAACAGCTTGAGGGCATGGACGGCATCATGATCTGCCCCGGCTTCGGACAGCGAGGCATCGAGGGAAAGATCGTGGCGGCACACTACTCTCGCACACACGACATCCCCACCTTCGGCATCTGCCTGGGTATGCAGATGATGGTCATCGAGTTCGCACGCAACGTACTGGGCTATAAGGACGCCAACTCCCGCGAGATGGACGAGAAGACACCACACAACGTGATTGACATCATGGAGGAGCAGAAGAACATCTCCAACATGGGCGGAACCATGCGACTCGGAGCCTACGAGTGTGTGCTGAGACAAGGCTCGCGCGTGTTCGACATCTACAAGAAGGAACATATCCAGGAGCGCCACCGCCACCGCTACGAGTTCAACAACGAGTTCCAGCAGGAGTTTGAGAAGAACGGCATGATGTGCGTGGGACGAAACCCAGAGAGCGACCTCGTGGAGATTGTGGAGATTCCCGGTCTGAAATGGTACATCGGCACACAGTACCACCCCGAGTACCAGAGTACTGTGCTGAAGCCCCACCCACTGTTCGTGGACTTTGTAAAAACAGCTATCGCAAACAAGAAATAACACAAGATGAATAAGAACAACATTATCGGGTTCGTCCTGATTGCCGTGGTGCTGATAGGCTTCAGTTGGTATTCTCAGCCATCGGCGGAAGAGCAGAGAGCCGCCTTCGTGCAGGACTCCATCGCCAAGGCCAAGCACGCTGAGATAGAGAAGGCCACCAAGGCAGCAGCCGACAAGCGACAGGCCGATGCCAGGGCGAAAGTGGAGAGTGACTCCACCGCCCTCTTCCACTCTGCGTTGAAGGGACAGGAAAAAAAGATTGTATTGAAGAATGACAAGGTGGAGCTGACCCTCAACACCAAGGGCGGCACCGTGGAAAAAGCAGTCATCAAGGGATATGTGGGCCACAATATCGAGGTAAAGGACGGATCAGCTGACCAGAAGGACGTGACGCTCTTCGACGGCAAGGACCAGAGCCTACAGTTCATGCTGGAGGCAAAGGAGGCGAACATCAACACCGCCGACCTCTACTTCACTCCCTCCAATGTCACCAACTCCACCGTCACCATGACGGCAGTTGCCGGCGAGGGCAAGACGCTCACCATGACCTACACTCTTGGCAAGGACTACATGCTTCACATGAATCTGCAGGCAGTGGGTATGGAAGGTCTCTTCTCACCTAGTTATAATAAGATGGACATCGACTGGAGCGACAAGGCACGCCAGCAGGAGCGCGGCTTCATGTTTGAAAACCGCTACACCACTCTCACCTACCACAACGCCGAGGGTGGCACCGACTATCTTAGCGAAAGCAGTGAGAAAATAGACGAGAAGGTGGAGGATGCCATCGACTGGGTGTCGTTCAAGAACCAGTTCTTCTCGGCCATCATCGTGGCGAAGGACAACTTCGACAAGGACGCCTTCATGACTTCCATCCCTCAGCAGAAGGGCTCGGGCTACTTGAAGCAGTTCCAGGCCAAGATGAAGACCGCCTTCGACCCCACGGGCAAGAAGCCTTCGGAGTTTGAGTTCTACTTCGGCCCCAACGACTTCCAGATCTTAAAGAACACCGAGAAGGAGAGCACCTTCGGCAAGGACCTGGAGTTCCAGAAGCTCGTTTATCTGGGATGGCCTGTCATCCGCTGGATCAACCGCTTCTTCACGCTCTACGTGTTCGACTGGCTGAGCAAGATATTCCCGATGGGTATCGTGCTGATTCTCATCACTCTCCTCCTGAAGCTCATCACCTATCCGATGGTGAAGAAGAGCTATATGAGCAGTGCCAAGATGCGCGTATTGAAGCCGAAGCTCGACGCAGCCACAGCACAGTTCAACAAGCCCGAAGACCAGATGCAGAAACAGCAGGCGATGATGGCGGAGTATGCCAAGTATGGCGTGAGCCCCCTCTCGGGCTGTCTGCCAATGCTGATACAGATGCCGGTGTGGATAGCGATGTTCAACTTCGTGCCTAATGCCATCCAGCTCCGCGGCGAGCACTTCCTGTGGATGAACGACCTGAGCACCTACGACCCCATCGTAGAGTGGAACACCAACATCTGGCTCCTGGGCGACCACCTGAGCCTTACGTGTATCCTCTTCTGCGTGGCAAACGTACTCTACTCCTGGATGACCATGCGCCAGCAGCGCGACCAGATGGTGGGCCAGCAGGCCGACCAGATGAAGATGATGCAGTGGATGATGTTCCTCATGCCCGTGATGTTCTTCTTCATGTTCAACGACTACTCTGCAGGTTTGAACTTCTACTACTTCATCTCCCTGTTCTTCAGTGCCGCCATCATGTGGACGCTCCGCAAGACCACCGATGA
>CAVCCB010000089.1:0-8232 GCA_963600595.1 Subdoligranulum sp. APC924/74
TCTGAGTAGGATATGCGGGATGTGGAATTACTTCAGCTGAATGGTCTTGGCATTCAGAACCCAAGGATTGATAGCCACCTTCACGCTCATGTAGAAGTTAGGCTTCTTGTTGTTCTTGTCCTCGCCGTTAGGCACGTCCTTACCGAGGTCGTAGATGGCATCAACGGTCAGGCGATAGATGCTGTTGCGGAGAACTGAGTAGTAGCCGTTACGAATGTAGTAGTTGTCGTTGATGGCGTAGCGGTAGTACATGTTACCCTCACGATAAACCTCGATGTTGTAGTCCTTACGGAATTTGGCGAGAGTTTCATCTTCATCGATAACTTCTGTCTTGCCCTCCCCAGAGCCAGTCTTTGCGATCTTCTTCACAACGTCTGCTGGAGCGATTTTATTTCCTGATTCATCAACGAAAGGATAAGCTACTCCTGTATCATTCAGAATGTCCGCAATCTTGGTATACATACGGTTGTCGTAACGATAGAATGTACCATCGGTGAAATCGGCAGCTGTATTCTCTTTCAAGTTAGCCTTGATACGGAAGTACAGGGCGGTGGCATTAGTTACGTTATTTGTTGTATTCTCGAAGCAGTAGGTCTTTGGTTGTTTTGTGTTGTCCATGAAGTTGTCGAGACCTTCTGCTTTGTATTCGTTACCGTATGTGTCATAACCCTTAAAGTAAGTCATTGTTGAGGGAATGTTCAGCGACCACTTGCTCTCGTTTACTGTCCAGTTCTGCATCACATACGAATTGTTGCTCAAGTTGGAAACAGCGTAAGACTCATAAGTAATACCTTTCAGCAAACTCTCAATGTTCTTGGTCTGGTCAGTAGAACCTTCTTCCTTGGTGATAGTGGTAACGGAAGTGGCAACTGTTGGCGCATCAATTCTTGCAACTACGCGATCCAAGTAGATGGTTGATGCTGTTGCAGGAGTACTCTCGCTCTTGGCTGTTGCTGTGAACGTTACGGTGCTGTGTGTACCTTGCTTCTTCTCGTCGTTCTCGTTGAACATTACGACTGCCTTTGAGCCAGCCTTGTCTGCTCCACCTGTTTGTGAATTGAATAGCGCAGATGATGACAAAGGATCGGCAACCTCTGTGTAGTTAGCAAGGAAGTAGACGTTGTATGCCTTGTTTTCCTTAACGTTGTTTACACTAACCTTGATAGGCTTTGTTTCGCCTTCGGTATTTTCATCCGCAGTCTGGTTTGGTTGAGTCTTCCAATCACTCTCGGTAATTGTCTTTTTGAAGACACAGCTGGAGCCATCATAGATGTAGATGGTACCTTTAGTAACGAGACTTTCCTCGGTAGTACCGTTCTCCTTCTTGTCCTCATCTGTGGGCTGTGCAGTTCTTGTGTTAGCTCCATTAGCAGAGCCTTTCACTTGCAGTGTCATGTAGAAACCGTCTACAGACTGCTGCTGGCTTGTAGATGACATAGCGTCGTCAGTGCTACAACTGTTGAGTGTGAATGATGCCGTGGCGAGCAAGCTCATCACGAATAAATTGAACTTCTTCATACTTTCAATTCTTTAAAAATTAGACATCTTTTATACTTATACAATATTTATTATTTTCAATTTTAAAAGTTTTCGCATATACTGTTCTCATCGTTTACTTATACATAACTTGCATCTTTTACATTTTCTTTTACTTATACATAAACGTTCATTCATCTTGTAGGGTGGGGGGTAACGCTTTTGCCCCTTCAGGGCGAGTGGAACCCTTGCATCTATCCCCAGGGTGTTGCCCTGGGCTAGGCGCTTCTGCCCCTTCAGGGCGAGTGGAACCCTTGCATCTATCCCCAGGGTGTTGCCCTGGGCTAGGCGCTTCTGCCCCTTCAGGGCGTGCTGGAACCCTTGCATCTATCCCCAGGGTGTTGCCCTGGGCTAGGCGCTTCTGCCCCTTCAGGGCGTGCTGGAACCCTTGCATCTATCCCCAGGGTGTTGCCCTGGGCTAGGCGCTTCTGCCCCTTCAGGGCGTGCTGGAACCCTTGCATCTATCCCCAGGGTGTTGCCCTGGGCTAGGCGCTTCTGCCCCTTCAGGGCGTGCTGGAACCCTTGCATCTATCCCCAGGGTGTTGCCCTGGGCTAGGCGCTTCTGCCCCTTCAGGGCGTGCTGAACACGGCGTTGGTGCCGCATTGGGGGCGTGCCTTACATTCGCTTCAGCAGCTCCTGGAGGTTGGTCTTGGCTTCTGCGAGACCGGCGTCGGCGGCTTTCTGGAAGTAAGACTTGGCGGTGGAGTAGTCCTTCTTCAGGACGGCAACGGCACCGAGGGCGTTGTCGGTCTGGGGACTGCTGCCCGCTTTCTTCAGGTATTGCTCCGCACTCACCGTGTCGCCGCGGTCAATCGCCGTATAGGCTGCGTTGAGGTTGGCAAGCTCGTCGTTGGGGAACATTTTCACTGCCACGTCGAACACCTCGTTATAGTCCTTGCTGCCCTTCTCGTAGCTGTTAGCCACGGTATACATCTCGTTGAGCGAGAGCTTCTGGGGCTGGGTCTTCACCAGCTGGCGAGCCTCTTCGAGGTTGAAGTTGCGCACCTCGTAGTTCACGGTGTATTCCGTGCGGCGGAGCTGCGGGTATACATTATTGATGAGGTAGCGGTGAGCCTCTCCAGCCTTGCTGGCAATCGCCTTCTCCTTCTCGTCGGGAGAAGCGCTGGAGGCGATGATGTCATTCACCGTCTGCTTCTGCGGGATGTCGTTCTTGGCAACGTAGTCCTTCACACCCTGCCAGTCCTCGGCAGTGGAAGAGAAGGTGATGAGTTTCTCCTCTACGGGGTAGATGCCCTTGAGGTAGTCGTATACCGCCTTGGTGCGGTTGCGTGCCAGTTTCTCGTTGTTGGCGTAGCTGCCGTCGGGGGAGGCGTAGCCGTGGAGGGTGATGGAGGTGATCTTCACGTCGGCGTCGTTCTTCACCACGTCGATGGTGTGGCGCATTTTTTCCAGCTCACTCTTGTTGTTGGCGAGCTGCGTGTTCACCGTAGCCTTGTTCAGGTTGAACTGCAGGCGGGCGGTGCCGTTCTCCGAACGCGCCTTCACCGGCTCAGCCTTGGGCTGCACATAGGCGTAGCAGATCTTCATGGGTCCAGCCAATGCCTCTCCGGCATTCTGCAGCAGTCCCTGTTCCACGATAGCCTGGTTGCATCCGCAGGCATCCTGACCGATGACCAGCTGCGAGTTGTCCATCCAGTCCTGATAAGGTGTGGAGGCTACATAGTGGAGAATCTGCGCCTCTCCGCCCTTGTATTTCTCCACGATGGCGGGATTCTGGGTGGCGGTCTTGCCGTTGCGCTGATAGTAGATGTATCGCTTGCTGCCCATCACCTCAGCTGCGGGGAGCTTGAGGGTATCGTCGCCGTTGACGATCATCGGGACGATGACAGCGCCGCGGTTGCTCTTCAGGTCGAGCTGGTCCACCTTCAAGTCCATGTTGACGACAACGTTGTTGCCCGTCTTCTTCACTTCCTTGTTGAGTATGCTCACCTTGCCGCCCGGCAGTTGCTGGGCGAAGCCTGTAGCCGTGACGGCGAGCAGGGCTGCGGAGAGGGTGGTCTTGATGATATGATTCGTTCTCATGACTTATTCCTTTTAAATGAGTGGTAAACTAAAACACATACACGAGGTTGACGGCAGCCTTGGTGGGCCCCACATAATGGTGGCCCTTGTCGCTCTCCACCTTCTCGCCGCATTTTTCGCACTTGTACTTGTCGTAGCGGGTGTATACATATCCCAGTCCTATCTCCGCCTCCAGGTTCCAGTGCTTGGAGAGCGCCCATGCGTAACCGTATGCCACGCCTGCGCCCACCATCCATCCTTCATAGCGGTGGTCCTTCAACTGTGAGAAGTCGGTGCCGAGGAACTTGAAGTCAGCGTCTACGTTGCCGACGTTATACTGTCCGCCGAGTGCGTGGACACCCACGAAGTGTCCCATCATCTTGTTGCAGAACCAGTATCTTGCCTCCGGCTGCACGAGCCAGTGCTTCCACTTCTTGTTATTGGAGAAAGTCCAAGGATTGTAGTTGCCCGAGACATCAAGAGTCCACTTGGGCGCAAGACCGAATTCAACACCGAGGTTGATGGTGGTCGTTGCATCGTACAAAAGGTTTGTCTTAACGGCCACCTTTTGCGCCATGACTGAATAGGCAACACCTAAACAGGCCAGCATTGTGATTATCATCTTTTTCTTCATAAATCCTTATAGCTTGAAGTTTATGGTTTCGAATTTTCTGGCTGCAAAATTATAACGGATTTTACTACGGTGCAAGAAAAAGTACACTGAAAAATACTGATTTTCCGTGTTTTTTCTAATTTTACCACTGAAAAAACCTTAATTTTACAAAATTAGTAGCTTTCAGACGTACAACTTATCCATAAAAGTACTAACTTTGCCGAGAGATATTGAAAGATGGAAATATGGAAGTATGGAAATATGGAAGTATGGACAACTTGAACCATTATATATAAATAAGGAGGAGTAATCTTATGACTCAACTTGGCGACACATTCATAACCTTGGTGAACAAGGTGGAGCGTACACTGTGCCCGGAGTACTGCGGCGTGGTGGACCGTAGGCGCGTCATCGCCTACCTCTTTCTCAGTTTCATAGAGTTGCTGGTGGTACCCTATCACTTTGCCCTGTTCCTGACTTTCTGGGAACCCTGGGGTTTCAGTGCTGCTTGCCTGCATGCGGTGGCGCTCATCGTGGTGCAGTGGCTCACCTGGCGACAGGAGATCTCGCTCAGCAAGGGCGTAGGGGCACTGTTCCTTGTGGCGGCGGCGAAGCTGACGGTGGACAGTGTGTTCAGCACCGTCTTCGGACAGTTGGAGGACAACGTGTCGGTGTTGGGCAATATCTTCATCCTCTTCTTCCTCGCTTCGGTGACAATCAGCCTGATGCTGAACAAGACGGCGGCAATTGTCTCGGCGCTCACGGTGCCGTTGGTGGTGTTCTATGTTTGCTCGCAACGAACGGATGTGATGATGCTCTCGCTGAAGCCGATGTTGGTGGGATTCCTGATGGTCATCTATGTATATACCTATAATAGAAGTAGGATTACCAAGGGACTGCGGCAGCCGCAGGAGGCATCGCCAGAGGAGAAGAAGGCGCTGGAGACCATCGCCAACCTGAAGGATATTTCCGACCTCAAGGCTGCCGGACTGATAGAGCGTCTCACCCCCGAGACCCGCAAGCGCATCGTGCAGCATGCCAGTGAACATCTGAGGAAGAAGGAGCTGGATGAGTTGGCGTGGGACATGATATGCTCCACGCTGACGGCGAGCGAGAAGCAGATCTGCAAGCTCATCCTGGAAGGACACCCCCTGAAGGTAATCTGTACGAAGCTGAACAAGTCGGAATCGAACATCACGAGCCAGCGCAGCCATATCAGAAAGAAATTGGGTATGACCCGCGAGGAAGACCTCCGCCGCACACTCGAAGCCCGCATCGCCGAAGTGCGAGGGGGGGGGGAATCGTGGATGAAATATTGAAATATTGAAATATGGAAAAATGGAAAAATGGAAATATTGAAATATGGAAATATTGAAATATGGCGCACAGGACGGTGATTCTTTTTCCTGTGCGCCATATTCTTTTTCCTGTGCGCCATATTCTTTTTCCTGCGCGCCATAAACTTTTATCAAACTTACTCCATTAACAGACGAAATGCGTGGGGGAGGTGGGTGATGATGTCGCTGGCGATGAGGCTCTCCTTGCCGACGGTCTCGGCGGCGAGGTCGCCGGCAAGGCCGTGGAGGTACATGCCGAGACGGCAGGCGTCGGCACGCTGGTAGCCACGGGCGAGGAGGGCGGTGATGATGCCCGTGAGGACATCGCCGCTGCCAGCCGTCGCCATGCCGCTGTTGCCCGTGGGACAGAACTCCACATGACCGTCGGGGAGACAGAGGGCGGAGTAATGGCCTTTGAGAATGACATAGCCCTGGAGATGGCGCGCGAGTTCGCTGGCACGGTCGAGCCGTTCATAGCAGTTGGTGCCGGGAGTGCCCGCCAGACGGTCCAGTTCCTTGGGGTGGGGCGTGAAGATGAGGTCGCGCGGCAACTGCTGCATCCAGGCACGGTGACTGGCGAGGATGTTGATGGCATCGGCATCGATGACGAAGGGATGGCTCGTGCGGCGCAGTTGGGCGATGAGGGCGATGGCGGTGGTCTCGTGGGTGCCGAGTCCCGGACCGATACCTACGGCGTCGAACTGGTCAGCCTCCACCGCCTCGCTGAAGATCGCCTCGTCGGGATCCATCTGCAGCACCGCCTCGGGCACTGAAATCTGCATCACATTATAGTTCGCCTTGGGCGTATGCACCGTCACCTTCCCCACGCCGCTCCTCAGACACGCCTTGGTGGCGAGGACGGCGGCACCGCCCATGCCATAGCTGCCGGCGATGAGCAGGGCGTTGCCCATGTTGCCCTTGTGGGCGAAGTCGCTGCGGGGGAGCAGGAGGCGGCGCACATCCTTCTCCTCCAGGATACGGAAGCGGGCGTCGGTGTTCTGGATGAACTCCTGCGAGAGACGGATGTCGAGCACCTTCAGGCGCCCCAGGTAAGTCTGGCAGTCGGCGAGGAGCATGGCGACCTTCTTCTGCTGGAGGGAGAGGGTGAGGTCAGCCTGAATGATGTTGGCGTGGATGTTGTATGAGTTGTCCTCGCCCATGAGACCCGACGGGATGTCGATGCTCACCACCTTGGCAGGACTCTGGTTGATGTATTTCACCACGGCGGCGAAACCGCCGGAGAGAGGTTTGTTGAGCCCGCTGCCGAAGAGACCGTCCACCACCAGCGTGGCGGCGGAGAGCTGGGGAGGGTCGAAGTTGACCGTCACCTCGGTGAACTGCACGGAGGTCTGCGTTTCGAGGAGCCGCTTCTTGTTGGCGGCGCAGTCGTCGGAGAGTTTGTTGTGGATATTAAACAGGAAAACACTGACCTGGTAGCCGTCCTCGGCGAGGAGTCGTGCCACGGCGAGGGCGTCGCCGCCGTTGTTGCCCGGACCGGCGAAGACCACTACGGGCGTGCGGTTGGACCATTCCTCCTCGATGCTTCGCGTGATCGCCTTGGCGGCGCGTTCCATGAGGTTGATGGACGAGATAGGCTCGTGTTCGATGGTGTATTTGTCAAGCTCATGAATTTGAGCGTTCGTGAAAATCTTCATACTGTCATTCTGTTTTTGTGCAAAAGTACTAAAAAAAGCCCGATGTAAGCATGATGTTTCATGATTTTTTCGTAATTTTGCAGAAAATATTAGATTTAGAGACTATGGGCATAGTAAAAATCAAGGATAAGACCTTCAGGACATCGATTCCCGAGGCAGAGATCCTGAAGAAAGTGCAGGTCGTTGCCGACCGTCTGAACAAGGACTACGAGGACAAGGCCCCCGTGTTCCTGGCAGTGTTGAATGGCTCGTTCATCTTTGCCGCCGACCTGATGCGGGCGGTCACCGTGCCGAGCGAGATCTCCTTCGTGAAGTACGCCTCCTACGAGGGCACCACGTCTACGGGCAGCATGAAGACGCTGATGGGCATCAACCAGGACCTCGAAGGACGCCACGTGGTGATTGTGGAGGACATCGTGGACTCCGGCCTCACCATGGCCCACATGATAGAGGACCTGAAGAAGAAGAACCCCGCCAGTATCGAAATCTGCTCGCTGCTGGTGAAGCCCGGCAACCTGAAGGTGGACCTCGACATCAAATATGCAGTAATGGAAATCCCCAACGACTTCATCGTGGGATATGGACTCGACTATGACCAAGAAGGCAGAAACCTCAGAGATATCTACACCATCGTGGAGTAGAGGAAGGAGGTGAACGATGTGGGGAAAGATTAGAGATTATTGTTTGGATATTTCCAAATATTTCATGACGGCAGTATTGATATCATCATTCATGGATGATTTTAGTGCTGCAATGCATTGGTTGGTTTATGTCCTTAGTCTCGTATTGGGAGCAGGACTCTTTGCCCTTGCTTTGTTCTTTGATAAAAGAGAAAAGAAGGAAAAAGAAGAAAAAAATAAAATAGAATTAATAACAAACGAAGAAAAGGAGTGATTATGAATACATTGATTTTCTTAGGTATGTTTACCGTAACCTTTGGTGCAATTTTTGCATTTCTTCTGTCTCCCAAGGGACAGAAATGGATGAATAAATATTAGTATAACACAAAATTATATATATTAAGGTAAAAATGAAGAATATTGTAATTTTCGGCGCTCCAGGTGCAGG
>CAVCCB010000090.1:0-8214 GCA_963600595.1 Subdoligranulum sp. APC924/74
GGCTGGGTGAGAGCGGTGTGCCCTTCTGCATCGTCTTTACCAAGGCCGACAAGCTGGGACCCGTCAAGGCCCGTATGAATGCAGAGAAATGGATGCACGCTCTCGAGGACAGATGGGAGGAACTGCCCCCTTACTTCATCACCAGCAGCGAGAAGAAAACGGGACGTGACGAGGTGCTTGACTATATCGAACAAATCAACAAGGAGTTGGAAAACAGAGAAGCATAAAAAACATGAAACAGATCAATTGGGGATTTATCGGCTGCGGAGAAGTGACTGAGAAAAAATCGGGTCCCGCCTTCAATGAGGTGGAGGGCTCCCGGGTGGTGGCGGTGATGAGCCGCAGCGAGGAGAAGGCGCGCAGGTATGCCGAGCGCCACAGGGTGCGCCGGTGGTACACCGACCCGCAGGAACTGATAGACGACCCCGATGTGAACGCCGTATACATCGCCACGCCACCCTCGTCCCACGCCACCTTCGCCATCATGGCGATGAGGGCGGGCAAACCCGTGTATATCGAGAAACCGCTGGCTTCGAGTTACAACGACTGCATACGCATCAACCGTGTCAGCGAACAGACCGGCGTACCCTGTTTCGTGGCCTACTACCGCCGCTATCTGCCTTACTTCCAGAAGGTGAAGGAAATCATCCGGAGCGGGGGCATCGGCAATGTGGTGAACGTACAAGTGAGGTTCTCCGTGCCTCCCCGCGACCTCGACTACAGCTCGGGCAAAGAAATGCCCTGGCGCTTGCAGCCCGACATCGCAGGAGGCGGATATTTCTACGACCTGGCCCCCCACCAGATAGATCTCTTGCAGGACATCTTCGGGGTCATCACCCGCGCCCACGGCTATCCTGCCAACCGCGCCCACATCTACAAGGCGGAAGACACGGTGTCGGCATGTTTCTACTTCGAGAGTGGCATCCCCGGCAGTGGCAGCTGGTGTTTCGTGGGTCACGAAAGCGCCAAGGAAGACCGCATCGAGGTAATAGGGGAGAAGGGCTCCCTCTCGTTTTCCGTCTTCAACTACGACCCTATACAGCTCCTTACCAGCGAGGGAACCACCAGCATCGTGGTGCCCAATCCGTCCTATGTGCAGCTGCCCATTATCAAGAGCGTGATAGAAGACCTACAGGGAATAGGCACCTGCGAATGTACCAGCGTCTCTGCCACACCCACTAACTGGGTGCTTGACAGGGTGCTTTGGAAAAATTGATTCTCAGGGGAAACAGGAAAAAAGATATAGAAAGTGAAACCGCGCATCCTATATATCCTCCTCATGTGGCTCTCCCTTGCCGCCCTTCCTGTGGAAGCGGAGGAGAGGGAAGGGGGCATTGTGCCTGACTCGCTGACGCAGAGGAAGATGCAGAGAAAGTCGGTGTTCCGCAAGGTGGGAAACCTCTTCACCAAGTTCTTCCGTGAGTTCAACAACACCGACTCCACCTATATCGAACCGCAGCACTACAACTATGCCGTCATGCTGCAGCAGACCACCACCTACGAGAAATACTCCCTCTCCGATAAGGCTGGACAGAAGGTGACCTTCGCCCCAGACATGTCGTTCCGGATGGGACCGTATGCCGGATGGCGGTGGGTGTTCCTGGGTTACACCTTCGACCTCTCGCACATCAGCTTTAGCTCCTCCCACACCAACAAGAAGGAGTTTGACTTGAGCCTCTACAGCAGTATGCTCGGTGTGGATCTGTTCTGGCGGCAGACAGGCAATGACTACAAGATAGAGAGCCTCAGTCTGGGCAACGGCGCCAACACCTCTGCCATCAAGGACACGCCCTTCTCTGGACTCAAGTCGAGTATCCGCGGCTTCAATCTCTACTACATCTTCAACCACCGCAAATTCTCTTATCCCGCGGCATACGCCCAGAGCTCCGTGCAGCGGAGGAGTGCGGGATCGGCACTGTTGGGCATAGGCTACACTCGCCACAGACTCGACATTGACCTGGGTGACCTGCAGCAGGTGGTGATGGAAAAGCTGAAGCCAACTTTGGGAGATGTGGCACAGATAGACACCACCTTATATAGTAAGGTGAACTATACCGACGTGTCGGTCAGTGGTGGCTATGCCTACAACTGGGTCTTTGCCAGGAACTTCCTCTTCAACGCCTCCCTCTCCGTGGGCTTGGCATACAACGCCTCGTCATCCGACGTGTCACACAAGACCAATCTCATCAAGGATTTCAGTTTCCGAAACTTTAACTTCGATGCGATAGGACGTTTCGCTCTGGTATGGAACAACACCCGGTGGTATGCAGGTGCGAGTGCCATCATCCATTCCTATAATTACAAGCGCGAGCAATTTTCTACCAACAACTCCTTTGGGTCGTTCAACATCTATGTGGGGGTCAACTTCGGAAGGAGATAAAACTAAAAATAATAACAGAGTCATGAAAAGGATAATATCTATATGGGTGGCTGCGCTCGTCTGCGTGATGCTACCACAGACCGCCACGGCAAAGAACAGTCCTGTGGCGGTAACTTACCAATATCAGGACAGCATCAGGATTGTCACCCTGCTCAGGGAGGCTGCCGCCCTAAAGAGCAAGCCCGGAAGCTGGATGGTTTGGTTCGGCAAGAAGTTGACCGGAGTGCCCTACGTCGCTGGAACCCTCGACAGGGCATCGGCGGAAAAGTTGGTGGTAAACACGCGGCAACTGGACTGCACCACATTCGTGGAGACGGTGACGGCACTCACGTTGTGCGCCAGTGAACATGCTACTACCTTCTCCTCTTTCTGCCGGTACCTCAAGTGCGTGCGCTATGTGCAGGGAGAGGTGGCGTATGTGAAGCGCCAGCACTACTTCATGGTGTGGATGCAGGAAAACGAGCGCAAGGGCATTGTGAAAGTAGTGACGGCGAACCCTCCTTTCACCGGGAAAGTCACCGTCATGGTCAACTGGATGACTACCCATCAGGGCAGCTACAGGATGCTGCAGGCGCACCCTGAGTGGGTGGCGGGCATCCGTGCCCTGGAGAAGAGTATCAGTGGCAAGCAGTTCAGTTACATCCCCAAAGACAGCATCGTCAACAACGCCCTCTTCCGTGAAATCATCCACGAGGGCGATATTATCGCCATCATGACCAACAAGAAAGGGCTCGACACCACCCATGTGGGCATTGCCTCGTGGCATGAGGACGGCCTCCATCTGCTCAATGCCAGCAGCATCCACAAGGAGGTTGTCGACGAGCCGATGCTCCTGCGCACTTACATGTCGAAGCACCCTGTGCAGACAGGCATCAGGGTTTGTCGGGTGACGGGCAATTGACCCTCCTTTTTCACCTCACCCTGATTCTGATCTCCCCGCACCTTCGCCTCGACGATGTAGGAGAAGAGGCGCTGTAGGGTCTTTGATTTTTTTTGAATGTCACTCAGTTCCCGATGTTTTGTCCCACTACGTACCCCGTGGTCCATGCTGCCTGCAGGTTGAATCCGCCCGTGATGGCATCGATGTCGAGTACCTCTCCAGCGAAGAAGAGGTGGGGACAGCACTTGCTCTCCAGCGTGTGCTGGTTGATGCTCTCGAGACTCACGCCGCCGCAGGTGACGAACTCCTCCTTGAATGCACCCTTCCCGTTCACTTGGTAAAGGTCGTTGGTCAAGGTCTCTATCAGTAGGTTGCAGCCCTTTTTTCCCATCTCGCTCCATTTTTTTCCCGATGTATACCCCATCTTCAGGATGAGGTAGGTCCAAAGGCGCGAGGGGATGCCGAAGGGGCGGACGCTTGCCAGTTGCTTCTGCGGGTTGGCGGCGATGATGTCGCGGATGCCTTCCTCCGCCACTGAGCGGTTGCTCTCGTGCAGCCAGTTCACCGCCACCTTCATCCGGTATCCGCTCTCATGCAACAGTCTTGCCGCATGAGAGGAAAGTTTCAGAACGGCGGGGCCGCTCATGCCCCAGTGGGTGATGAGCAACGGACCTTCCGCCTTGATTTTTGTGCCCGGTACACTCATGAAGACGGGGGCTACCACAGTTCCCATGAGGTCCTTGAACGCCTTGTCGGCGATGTTGAAGGTGAAGAGTGATGGGATGGGCGGCTCTATCTTGTGCCCAAGGCAGGCAAGATGCCCGAAGCTTTCGGACCGTGGGTGTCCGCCGGTGGTGACAGCCACCCGATCGAATGCCATCAGTTCCCGGGTTGTGGTTTCCTTGCCGTTGGAGGTCTTAAAGCTCAACAGCAACCGTTCATCCTCCATCTGCGTGATGGCGGTGAGGCAGTGGTTGCATTGTATGTTCACTCCCAGTGCCTTCGCTGTGCCCACGAGACAGTCGATGATGCTGTGTGAGTCTTGTGATAGCGGAAACACACATTGGTCTTCCTGGGTTACCAGCGGCACACCGTGGCTCTCGAACCAACTGTAGGCGTCTCGGTGGTCAAATTGTTTGAAGAGCCGTTTCATGAGTTTGTGACCGCGGGGGTAGGCGTGCTTCGGGTCGGTGATGTATTCGAAGCTGTTGGTGAGGTTGCACCTTCCTCCTCCTGTGATTTCCACCTTGGCGAGAACTCTGGGTGCTTTCTCGAAGATGGTGACGGCAGAGTGGGGAAAGCGTTGTCTTGCCGCTATCGCTGCGAAGAATCCCGCCGCACCGCCTCCTATGACGGCTATCTGTAGTGAGTGTGGCATATACGTTGTCTCTATTTTTTTTTTTGATGCAAATCAGAAGCCCTCGGGCAATTGTAGCCTCACGGTGTCATCTTCCCAGGTGCCCGCCTTTTTCGCCAGAGCGATTGCCTTATACTTCTCTTGGTGCTTGGCTGCCCGTTCGGCTGCTCGCTCTGAGATGGCCTTCTTCTCGGGGTCATTGGCGATGTCCTCGGGGGTGATGCGCCAGGTACCGGCATTGTGCACGAGGTCCTTGATCACTTCACCGCCACAGATGAGACCTGCTGCTGCAGGCACGAAGGCGTTGCTGGCTGGGATGTCGCGGCGCTCGGTACACTTGCGCATGTCCTTGTTGGGGCATATGCAGTGGAAGCGGCAGCTGATGTTGGGGTCATCGATGGGGCGCAGGGGTTCCTCCTCGCTGTACACCACCTTCAGGTGGTTGATGTGGAGCTTGCGCAACTTCTTGCGGATTACCTTGGCGAGAGGGTCCATCTGCGTCTTGTAGATGTCGGTCACGCGGAAGGCGGTGGCGTCCATCTTGTTAGCGGCACCCATGCAGGAAATCATCGGGATGTGTAGGGCGTGGCAACGCTTGATCAGCTCCAGCTTTGCAGATACGGTGTCGATACAGTCCACCACATAATCGAACTGCGAGAGGTCTATCCTGTCGGCGTTCTGGGGGATGTAGAACATCTGGTACTTGTGCACTATGCAGCGGCGGTTGATGTCGTGGATACGCTCTTCGCACACGTCCACCTTGTGCTTGCCCACAGTGCTGAGGGTGGCGATGACCTGCCGGTTGACGTTGGTGAGGCACACGCGGTCGTCGTCGATGATGTCGAGCTCGCCCACACCGCTACGGGCAAGTGCCTCCACTACATATCCTCCTACGCCTCCCACGCCGAACACTGCCACACGGCTCCCCATGAGCGTGTCGATGGCGGGCTTGCCCAATAGCAACTGTGTACGCGAAAATTGATTTTGCATTGTATGTCCTTGAAATGTTACTTTATATGATTCATGAAAATGCCCGAAAGAGGAAACCGTTTCCGTCTTTCGGGCTGCAAAGTTACTTATTTTTCTCCTAATAAAAGAGGAAAACGGAAGATATTTTCTCAGCATCCAAAGAAAACCATCAGACCGCCCAGTACGATGTAGAGCAGTGCATAGGGAATGGCGGAGCGAAGTATTTCTCCGTCCTTGCCCTGCATGTCACAGGCGGCAGTGGCGATGGCGATGCTCTGTGGACTAATCATCTTGCCGCCCGTGGCTCCCGTGGTATTGGCGGCAACGAGCCAGTTGGTCTGACTTCCCTCTATGCCATAGAAGGAGCCTTGTGCCGTCATGCCCAGCTGGTTGGCAACATGTGCCTGAAGCTTGGCGAAGAGGATGTTGGAGGAGGTGTCAGAACCTGTCACAAAGGTACCGATGGCACCGATTAGCGGGGCTACAAGGGGATAGAAATCGCCCGTAACCGCCACGAGACTTGAGGCGATGGCGGTGATCATACCGCTATAGTTCATCACGCTCGCCAAGGCTATTAGCGAGCAGATGGTGAGGGCTGTTTTGCGCAGGTTGACGGTAGTCTTGGCGAGAATTACGAAGAGTTGTCGCAAGTTCAACCCCTGTATCAAACCGCCGATTGTGGCGCCCAGGAAGAGCATAAGGCCGGCGTTGGAAATCCAGCCAAACTTGAAGGTGGAATCTATCACAGGCAAGTGGACAGCACTGACCAGGTGGGTCTTCAGAAACTGGTTGACGGGAGGACAGAGGGCACCTGAAACGAGGATGAACACCAGAATAAAAAGATATACGCTCCATGCCTTGAAACTCTGCCACAGGGTGAAATGCCTGGTGTCTGACACCTTTTGTCCGTCCTTTTTGGCAAACAGCTTGGCAAAGGCGATGATGGCGATGATGGCGGCGAGTGAACCGATGATGGCAGGTGTCTCGGAGCCAAGGTAATAGCCGCAGACGAACTGCACTGCCACGGAGATGGTGCCCACCCAGAGCGCCCCGATGACGTTCTTCAGAATCGCCTCACGCGAGTGGTCGGTGAGCATGAGGATGATGAAAGGGAGCAGGACGAAGAGAGGAGAGAGCTGGATGATGGCGAAGGCTGATGTCTCGCAGATTGCCTCAACGGAAGCCGTGCCACCAGGTGCCACCTCGTTGCAGAGGGTGGTGACGGGTACACCTACGGCACCGAAGCCTGTAGCCACGGTGTTGCCTATCAGCGCCACGAGGGCGGAGAACATAGGCTTGAATCCCAACCCTATCAGAATGGCGGCGGGAATGGCGACAGCGGTGCCGAAACCTGCCATACCCTCCAGCAGTCCACCGAAGCCCCATACGAGCATCAGGACTAACAGACCGCGGTCGTCTGTGATGGACATGAACTGCTGCTTGATCACCTCTATCTGCTTGCTCTCCACAAGGATGTTGTAACTGTAGATTGCCATGAGGATGATGAGCAGAATCGGGAACACTGCTTTTAATATGCCTTCGGCTACAGCCCATCCCGTGAGGGCGAGCAGGTTGGCTGAACTGTAAGCCTCTGGTATCATGTCCAGGGGAGACGTGGCGAAGAGGGCGAGCAGCACAGTCGCGACGAGCGTCACGACTGCACTCTTGTGGCCCGGCATCTTGAGGCACAACATCAAGATGAAAAGGAGGATGATGGGGGTGATGGAAATGATTGCTGACATAACCTTGAGTTGTTTAGTTATTGATAATTTTAAGTTTTTGGCAAAGGTACGAATAAAATTACGAGAAAGGAACAATAGAACCATTTAAAAAATCTTAAAAGTCTGGGTTGTGGTGGGGGCGGTTTTGGATGTGTCGGAAAAATTTTTTACTTTTGTTGAACGTTATAAGCTATGTTAAGAAGTATAGGTAAATTTAAATGACTAATAATAACAATGAATAGAGATTTTGAGGCTTATTGGAACCAGAACCACAAGCGTTTGATATTGAACGCTCCCAAGAAATTGAGGGATGATTATCTGGATTCCACAAAAATGAATTCCGTGCTGGATTGGGTTTGCTTTGTCATTCCGATAGGAGTAGGCATCACCGTGCAGCCGCTCATGCCCCTGCAAAGCGAGATTCTTTCCTGGATGATTGCCGTGGTGATAGTGGTGCTGCTGTTTGTGTTCATGCAGATACTGAAGCCCGTCATCCAGAAGAAGAAGTCCACTCTTCAGGTGGTGGACCAAATCAAGCAGTATTATTACAAGCGTTATCTCGAAAAGGGACTCGACCATCTCGAGCCATGGAAAGACTGAAAGGTGGAGATCCTATAAGTGGGTAAGATTGTGTTGACATAATCATGCCCACTTGTTTTTTTTTTTTGCCATCGCCAAACAAAAATTGGGAGGAAACGTTTCTGTTTCCTCCCAACCGTTATAGTCGATTTAGATATTTTATTCTCCGTTCTTTCGGATTAGATCTGCTCGCTCCAGTCTTCCTGGCTCTTGCGAACGTAGGTCTGGTAACGGAGCTTGGCCATCTTCTCTGCCTGAGAGAAGAGCTCGTCGGCCTCCTTCGGGAATGCCTTCTGTACAGAGAGGTAACGTACCTCGCCGAGCAGGA
>CAVCCB010000091.1:0-8135 GCA_963600595.1 Subdoligranulum sp. APC924/74
GGTGATAGGTAGGCAACTCGTCGGCACTCTTGTAGAGCACCTTGTCGTCGAGGATGTCGCTCATCACCTTCACGTCGCCACGGATCAAGTCGTTGACGTGGATTTCCTGTCCGGGCTCAATCTTGAAGCGCACGGTATACTGTTTGCCGTCAGCGATGAGCTGCTCCACCTCCTCCTTGGAAAGGGTCAAAGAATTGCGCATCTGCATACGGGTATGGGCGTCATACTGGAAATTCTGAATCTCTCCACGCTTTGCCTCCAGTTCTTCGGGCGTATCGAAGGCAATGTAAGCCTTGCCGTTGTCGAGGAGCTGCTGCACATATTTCTTATAGATGTCGCGGCGCTCGCTCTGCCGGTAGGGGCCATGCTCGCCACCGAAGCTCACCCCCTCGTCAAACTGGATGCCGAGCCACTTGAAGGATTCCAGGATGTATTCCTCAGCACCGGGCACGAAACGATGGGAATCGGTATCCTCGATACGGAACACAAGCTCACCGCCATGCTGGCGGGCGAACAAATAATTATACAGTGCGGTACGTACACCGCCGATGTGCAAAGCACCAGTAGGACTGGGCGCAAAACGCACCCTAACTTTTCTATCTGCCATGTCTTTTTATAGCTATTTTCAAAATTTTCTGCAAATTTACTGTTTTTTTTGCGATTATAGTCGTTTTTTTTCGTATTTTCGCAGAGTAAATAGAATTATTATATAGAAATGAGCATATTCAACAACCCTGAAGAGAACTTTTGGCGCCATTTAGCCACCAAGACCGTGTTGATCATCATCACGGTAGCCATCATCGTGTGGTTCCTGCCGAGGAACGAAGGCAGGCAGTTCAGGTACGACGTGGGAAAGCCCTGGATGTATGGCTCCATCATCGCCCAGTTCGACTTCCCCATCTACAAGACTGACGCAGCCATCAAGCACGAGCAGGATTCCCTCCTGAGCCACTTCGAGCCTTACTACAGTATCAATCCCACCGTGGAGGCGCAACAGGTGGACAAATTCCACAAGGACTTCAGCCAAGGCATCCCCGGACTGCCCAAGGAATATGTGGACATCATCTCCGACGAGCTGCATGAGATCTATCAGGCAGGAGTGATCAACACGCCCGAGTACAACAGCATCTTCAAGGACTCCACCAGCATGATACGCATCATCAGCGGAAAGAACGTGAAGAGCACCCCCGTGGGAAGTTTCTTATCCACCATCGCCGCCTATGAGCATCTGTTCATGAACGAGAAGATAGCCAGCCAGCGGCAGATACTCTCCCGGTGTAACCTGAACAACTACATCGAAGCGAACGTGGTGTATGACAAGGAGAGGAGCGAGACTGAAAAAAACGACCTGCTCGGCAGCATCCCCCTCGCCAGCGGCATGGTGATGAGCGGGCAGAAGATCATCGACCGCGGCGACATTGTGAATGACTACACCTACCGCGTACTCGACTCCTTCAACAAGGAGATGAAGCGCAGGATTTCCACTGAGGAAGAAATCACCACGACCATCATCGGCCAGATTCTCTTCGTATTCATCCTCGTCATGATGTTCACCTCTTATATAACGCTCTTCCGCAAGGACTATTTCGACAAGCCACGCAGCATCGCCATGCTCTATGCCATGATCGTGTTATTCCCTATACTCGTATCATTGGTGGTAAAGCACAACTTCTTCAGTGTCTATATCATCCCCTTTGCCATGGCCCCCATCTTCGGGCGCGTGTTCCTTGACTCCAGAACAGCGTTCATCTCCCATGTCACGATGATCCTGATCTGTGCCGCCGCTGTCAAGTACCAGTATGAGTTCATCATCATACAGCTGGCATCGGGACTCGTCGCCATCTACTCGCTCCGCGAGCTCTCCAAGCGCTCACAGATCTTCATCACCGCCCTGCTCGTCACGGCAGTAAGTGGAGTCGTCTACTTCGCCTTGCAGATGATGCAAGACAACCAAGTGTTCAACATCGACAACAACATGTACACCTATTTCGCCATCAACGGTGTCCTCGTATTGTTGTCATATCCCCTGATGTTCCTGATAGAGACGCTCTTCGGATTCATCTCCAACGTCACCCTCTTCGAGTTGTCCAATACCAACAAGGGCTTACTCAGAAACCTCAGCGAGATAGCCCCCGGTACCTTCCAGCACTCCATCACCGTGGGTAACCTCGCCACCGAGATAGCCAACAGAATCGGTGCCAACAGTCTGTTGGTGCGTACCGGTGCCCTCTACCATGACATCGGGAAGATGACCAACCCCGTGTTTTTCACCGAGAACCAGGCAGGCGTGAACCCCCACAACCAGCTCAGCAACCTGGAGAGCGCACAGATTATCATCAATCATGTACCGGAGGGACTCAAGTTGGCAGAGAAATCTAACCTTCCCAACGTCATCAAGGATTTCATCCTTACCCACCATGGCACAGGACTCACCAAGTTCTTCTACATCAAATACTGCAACGAGCATCCAGGAGAAGAGGTAGACAAGACTCTCTTCCAATATCCGGGTCCCAACCCCTTCACCCGGGAGCAAGCCATCCTGATGATGGCAGACACCGTGGAAGCGGCTTCGCGCTCATTGGGGGAATATACGGAGGAAAGCATTGCCAATCTGGTCAACAGGCTCATCGACGGACAAGTGGCGGAAGGTTTCTTTAAGGAATGCCCCATCACCTTCAGGGACATCGTCTTCGCCAAGCAGGTTCTCATCGAACGACTCAAGGCCATCTACCACACCCGTATCTCCTATCCTCACCTGAAAGTGAAGCAGGAAAATATGGAAACTACCATAGACGGATAGCCATCGGAAAGGGAAGCCTAAGGCAGCCCCTTAGTATGCACATTTCTTCTGATTTGTGCACACTAAGGGGCTTTTTGCGTTAATGTTTTTTAAATATAAAAGTTTAAGAATAGAAAAATAGAACATTATTATTACCTTTGCGCACGTTTTTATTTAAGGTAATTAAGATGAAGAAACTAAAATTAGTTGCTATTGCCATTGCGATGGCAAGTGCAACCCCTGCCTTGGCTGGCGGTTTGCTCACAAACACGAACCAGAACGTGGCATTCAACAGGATGATGAGCCGTGAGGCTTCAATAGGTATCGACGGAGTGTACTACAACCCAGCTGGTGTGGTTTTCATGGGCGAGGGACATCACCTCTCCATCAACTGGCAGCTTGCCTTCCAGTCGCGCACCATAGAGAACGACTACACCCTGTTCACCAACAACGTGAACGACCCCACCACACCCCGCACATTCAAGGGCAAGGCGTTCGCTCCCGTCATCCCCTCATTCCAGTATGCATATAATAAAGGTAAGTGGTCATTCCAGGCCAACTTCGCCCTTACCGGCGGTGGCGGCAAGTGTACCTTCGACAACGGACTGGGTTCTTTCGAGAAAATCGTGGCAGAGACAGCAGCTGCTGCTTGCGGACTGGCAGGATCAGTGGACAAGGCATTGGGCAAACAGTTGGGAAGGGAGACGCAGATGTTTACGTCAGACCAAGCTTTCGGTTCGAAAGGACAATACAGCTATGAAAGCTATATGCACGGCCGCCAATACTACTATGGACTGTCGCTTGGAGCAGCCTATAAGGTCAACGCCCATTTCAGTGCCTTTGCCGGCGTGCGCGGTGTTTATGGTTCCTGCAACTATTACGGATATGTAAAAGACATCAAGGTGGGAGCCATGCCCCTCTACCAGGTACTCGACCCCACCAAGGAAAATGCCGCCAACATCGAGCTGAGCTGTGACCAGAGCGGTATCGGATTCACCCCCATCATCGGTGTGGACTTCAAGACGGGCCGTTGGAACTTCTCTGCAAAATATGAGTTCAAGACCCGCATGCGCCTGAAGAACAAGTCTGTGAACCAAGCACCAAGCATCGGAAACCTCGCCAACAACCTCGCCACCTCCATGAACGCCACTCTCACCAAGTCGTTCACCACAGCGGGCTACCCCGAGCAGAACGCCAAGGCAATGGCAGAGGCTACAACACAGAGCGTACTGACTGATGCCACCGTACAGGCTACCATGAGCAGCCTGAAGACCCAGTTTGACACAAAGTTGGAAGAGGCTATCGGCGAATATGAAGACGGAAAGAAGATTGCCGCCGACATCCCTGCCTACCTCACCATCGGTGCTGGCTACAGCCCTGTAGATGCCGTCCGCATCAACGTGGGTTTCCACTGGTTTGACGACAAGAATGCCACCTCCTACAATAACCGCAACAAGAAGCTCAAGCGCGGCACCTTGGAATACAACGCAGGAGTAGAGGTGGACGTATGCAAGAAAATCACCCTCAGCACCGGTTGGCAAAGCACCAACTATGGCCTGCCCGAAGAGAATGCCGACACTCCAACCTCTGCGAGATACATGGACGACAAGTCGTTCGTGACAAGTTCCAACTCCGCAGCCATTGGCGGTGTCTATCATATCAACAAAAAGATGGATTTGAACGTGGCATATTTCCGCACGTTCTATCAGCATAAGAAAACTACGGAGGAAGTGACGCTCGGCACCTCGAAACTGGGCTATCTTTCGGACTACACTCGCAACAACAATGTGTTTGCCGTGGGTCTCGACATCAATTTCTAAACTTTTCACTCTCTCAAGACGGGTCCACGTCAAAGTGGACCTGCAAACCTCCGTATCGTGGGTCTCTCAACATTTGTCCTTGGGCAAAGTTGAGATACTCACGAACTTTTTCCAGGTCAATTCCATTCTCCAGTTTCAGCACAATCTTTCGGATGCTCAGGGTCTTCACCCTTGCCACGGCAGGCTTGTCTGGTCCCAGCACCCTGACTCCAAACCAACTTCGCAAGGTCTGGCCGAGCTCCATACTCGCCTGTTGGCACACCTTCTCTTGCTTATGTCGCAAGTAGGCATTGATAAGATGGCAGAAAGGCGGGTAATGAAAGGCACGGCGTTCCTCAAGGAGGTCTTGGTAGAAGGTGGCATAGTCGTTGTGCACAACCTGCGAGATGACAGGCAACTGCGGCATCTTTGTCTGAAGGATCACCAGACCTCGCTTACCTTTTCTTCCTGCCCTTCCGCTCACCTGCGCCATCATCATGAAAGCATGCTCGTAGGCACGGAAATCGGGATAGTTGAGCATGGAGTCGGCATTAAGGATGCCTACCACCCTCACCTTGTCGAAGTCCAGTCCCTTGGTAATCATCTGCGTACCGATCAAGAGGTTGGTCTTGCCCGAAGAGAAATCTGCAATCAACCGTTCATAGGCATTGCGTGTACGCGTGGTATCGAGGTCCATGCGGGCGATGCGGGCTTCGGGGAAAATCTCGGCAATCTGGTCCTCTATCTTCTCCGTTCCGATGCCGCGCCCCATAATCTCCGTACTGCCACAGTTGGGACACTCTGTGGGCACGGGATAGGTATAGCCGCAATAGTGGCAAGTGAGGAGGTTGATGCTCTTATGGAGCGTGAGAGACACATCACAGTTCTTGCATTTCGGTACCCAACCGCACACCTTGCACTCCACCATGGGTGCAAAGCCACGGCGGTTCTGGAAGAGAATGGCTTGTTCCCCGTTCTGCAGTGCCTCCCTGACGGCGGCAAGGAGCTGGGGTGAATAGGCACCCTTCATGATTTTGCGGTGGCGCAAGTCTTTTACATCTACCACTTGGATTTCAGGCAACTGTATATCCTTGAAGCGAGTCTTCATCTCCACGAGTCCATACTTGCCCTGCCGGGCATTGTAATAGCTCTCCATCGAGGGAGTCGCCGTCCCCAATAAGGTCTTGGCACCACACATCTGCGCCAGGACGATAGCGGCACTTCGGGCATGATAACGGGGCGCTGGGTCCTGCTGTTTGAAAGAAGTTTCGTGTTCCTCGTCAACGATTACCAGTCCCAAGCGTTGGAAAGGCAGGAACACAGCACTCCTCGCTCCCAAAATCACGTCATAAGGATGGTCTGACATCTGCTTGCGCCAGATTTCCACCCTTTCCTCATCACTATATTTGGAATGATAGATACCTAAGCGGTCACCAAAGACCCGGCGCAGGCGTTCCATAATCTGCACCGTGAGGGCGATTTCCGGCAGGAGATAGAGCACTTGTTTCTTCTCCTGCAAGGTCTTACGGATGAGATGGATATACACCTCTGTCTTACCGCTGGACGTGACACCATGCAGGAGGACAACTTCCTTGCTCAACATCTGCATCAGAATCCGGTTGTATGCGTCCTGTTGTGCCACGGAGAGTTGCTTCACCTGATCGAGATGGGGCTCTGACGAGATGTTCAGTCGTCCCACCTCCTTCTCATAGGTACGGAGAATTCCCCTGTCGACCAAAGCCTTGACATTGGCTGCCGTTGTATGACTCTCGTTCATCAGCTCCTCCCTGGTGACAGACTGTATCTCTTCCCGTGGCTTGTCACCATCCAAGGTGTCCCAATGCGACAGAAAGAGGAAGGTAGTCAGTACCTTCTCCTGTTTGACGGACCGCTGCACAATAGCCAAGGCAGCATGCAGGGCTTGCTCGTTGCGAAAGTTCTCGGACAAGTCCACGTAGAGTTCCATCTTGGGCTTGTATTTTTCCATCGACTTCAGACCAGCAGGCAAAGCGGCATTATAAACATCGCCCAAGGAAGACATATAGTATTCGCTTATCCATTGCCAAAGTCTGAACTGCTCATCCAACAGAACAGGACTGGCATCCAGCACCTGTTCTATCGGCTTGCACTCGAAGTCCGGTCTATTATCATGTACGTTAACGGCTATAGCTACATACTTCTTGCTCTTCCCAAAGGGTACAAGCAATCTCTTCCCGAATACGACATCTCCTTCCATCCCATCGGGGACAGAATAGGTGAACATGCCGGGAAGAGGCAGCGGAACTATGACGTCAACATATCTCATTAGAACCAGTAGCCAATGGCAACCTTCCACGTGTTGCTCTTGCCGGTAGTCTTGTAGTTTTCAATATCAGCAACAGGAGGAGTCTCCAGGGTTCCGCTATTGCTGCACTCAAAGTTATAGTTGACAGTAGCCTGCAAGTGTTTCAGCAAGGTAACACCTGCACCGATATTGACACTAACAGTAGCTTTTTTCAAGGAATAGCTACTGGTATTATTCCACTTGAACTCACTGTCGCCCACATTGATTCCCCATTGGGGGCCGGCGAACACGAAGATGTTGGCAAGGCTGCTAAGTCCAAAGCCATAACGTATGTTGACAGGAATATCAATGGACTGACGCTTGATGGTTGTGGGTTCCTTATTAGCATCGTCAATATACCTCAGCTTAGCCTCTTTCTGGTCATACAAAGCAGCGGCATCGAAGCTCAAACCAATAAGGGGCACCGTGAACTTCACCATAGGGCCGATGAAGAAACCTGCCCTATTATCGGCGGTAAACACATCATTGTCCTTCAAGCTGAGATTACTCAAATCCAAACCACCCTTAAGACCGAAGCTGACCTGCGCATTCATATTGAGAGCGCAAAGGGCTAAAAACAAAAATGATAAAACAAACTTTTTTCTCATTATATTATATGTATTATAAAATAAAAGGCTGCCCAGAAACTTGAGCAGCCTAACTCTGATTAATATTCGTCATCATTCCATAAGAAGTCATCCTTAGAAGGATAGTCAGGCCAGATATCCTCGATACTTTCGTAGACATCACCCTCATCTTCTATCTCCTGCAAATTCTCTAATACTTCGAGAGGCGCACCCGAGCGAGTTGCATAGTCAATCAACTCCTCCTTTGTTGCAGGCCATGGTGCATCTTCAAGTTTTGAAGCTAATTCAAGTGTCCAATACATAGCTAATCATTTTACGGTTTATAATTTTGCGTGCAAAAGTACTAAAATAAATTTTATTTGCAAGCATTTCACGATATTTTTTCTGTTAAAAGATTGGTTTGTCACGTTAATCTAACGATTTTCGTGATATTTGGCAATATCAGTCAGAAAAAAACCTTGTAATGTTGCTTATAAATATCCTTGTCAAAGAAAACAATGCCGCAATGATAGAGGTCATAAGTAATACCTGTCAAATCATTTTCCTGCAATCGCACCCATGATTCAAGATATTCTCTGTCAAGATGAATGCCAATGACCACCAAGAGTGTTTGCTTCGTGCAACGGGGCAAAATATATGTCCAGAAG
>CAVCCB010000092.1:0-8113 GCA_963600595.1 Subdoligranulum sp. APC924/74
CAGGCACCGACCAGAGCAAGCTCTGCAGCGTCCTCTCCGGCGGTGAGCGCAACCGTCTGCAGCTCGCCCTCGCCCTGAAGCAGGAGGGCAACGTGCTGTTGCTCGACGAGCCCACCAACGACATCGACGTGAACACGCTCCGTGCCCTGGAGGAAGGTTTGGAGGCATTCGCCGGTTGCGCCGTGGTGATCAGCCACGACCGCTGGTTCCTCGACCGCATCTGTACCCACATCCTTGCCTTCGAAGGCAATGGCGAGGTCTTCTTCTTCGAGGGAAGCTATTCGGAGTATGAAATCAACAAGGCGAGAAGGCTCGGCGACACCGAAATCAAGAAGGGCCGCTACCGCAAGTTGATGGAGGAATAACCTACTTGGAAGAAAAAACGCCCACCTTTTTACAGGTGGGCAAAGAAACTTTTCAAGAAAAAGTTTCAAAAAAGGCATATTGGAGTCCACAACCCGAAAACAAAGCCTCCCCACTGTTACCTTTTTGTAGCAATGAGGAGGCCATTCTTTACACACACAACTCTGGATGCTGCGCTAAAACTTGCTTAGCAGAAACATCAAGGACATTGCCTTGACCATCGCCAACAACTATCGAATCATCATGCAAGGCATATTCTTGCAAGAGTTGCTTTCTGGATTCCAGCAATCCATCTTGTATCTTCAAAAGATACTCTTCCACTTCACTATCGCTCATATTCCTTCATTTTTTCAAATTTCACATTATCTTTAATTCTCATACGAATCTTCATACCGCCAAAAGCGACCAAAGTTGCATCGCCATTCGTATTGTCATAAAGAGACCAAATGTCAACCTTATCCATAAATATTTCTAGAAGATTCTTGATTCCAGCCTTATATCTTCGCTCGATAACAGGCAAAGGGATGTTATGTCCACCCAAAGCCACTCTTTTTGCCACGCGCCTCTTCGCCAATTCCACGCTGTCAAGCCAAAAGAACAGCAAATGTACCATATAACCTCGCTGATGCGCCCTTCTCACAAGATTGATATACGACTTGGTTGCCAATGTCGTTTCGATTGAGAAAGATTCACCTGCATCAAGCAGCTCGTCTATTCTCTTGAGCATCAAGCGGCCAGCCTCTATCGCCACACCTTCCGGATTGAATGGCGACAAGCCTTTGGCTATCTCATCGGCATTGACAAATTCCTTCACAAGCAGCGACTTGGGAAGTATCGTATTGGAAGCTGTCGTCTTGCCAGCCCCATTACATCCAGCTATGATATACAAATGCTTTACCATCTTGCCCGCAAAGATACGACTTTTATCCATAAACTCCAAAAAACCACGGCATTTATTTGTGCATATTGATATTTTTTGTAACTTTGCAGAAAATAGAAACAAGAAGGCAACATGAAATATCCGATAGGCATACAGAGCTTCGACCAAATCATCAATGAGGGGTATCTTTACATCGACAAGACCCGGATGATTTATGACATGGTAACAAAAGGTAAGATTTACTTTCTGAGTCGCCCGAGACGATTCGGAAAGTCATTGCTCGTGTCAACGCTCGAATGCTATTTCCAAGGCAGAAGAGAACTGTTCAAGGGTCTCGCCATGGAAAGTCTGGAAACGGAATGGAAGCAATATGCCGTGTTCCACATCGACTTCAACGGCAAAGACTTCACCAAGGAAGGAGAACTGGAGAATGTCTTGATTGAATTTGTCGAAGCACAAGAAAAGATATACGGCAAATCACCCTTTGCAAACACATTGGGCAGTCGCTTCCGAGAAGTCCTGAAAGCAGCTCACGAAAAGACCGGCCTGCGCGCCGTTGTCTTGGTAGATGAGTACGACAAGCCTTTGCTCGATGTCATGGACTTGAACATCCAGGTATCCCGAAACGGGAACAAAATGACCTTGGAGGATTGCAACCGCAACACCTTGAAAGGATTCTACTCCGTCTTCAAGGAAGCCGACGAACATCTGCACTTCGTCTTGCTCACGGGTGTCACCAAGTTCTCGCAGGTCAGCGTGTTCAGCGGCTTCAACCAACCCGACGACATCAGCCTCTCCGCCCGTTACGACACCTTGCTCGGCATCACCGAGGAAGAATTCCACACCATCTTCAAAGAGCCGATCAAGGAGATGGCGGAAAACTATGAGCTTACCGAGGAGGAGATGAAAGCCAAGCTGAAACGGCAGTTCGACGGCTATCACTTCAGCCGCCGACTGATAGGTGTCTATAATCCGTTCAGCGTGCTCCGTGCCTTCAACGAAATGTGGATAGACGACTATTGGTTCAAGACAGGTTCGCCCACCTATCTCGTCCGTCTCTTGGCCAACAGCAACGAGAACATCAACGAACTGATCGGCAAATACTACACCACCCAAGACTTTGACGACTACAAGGCCGACACGGAGCGTCCCCTGCCGATGATTTACCAAAGCGGTTATCTCACCATCAAGAAGTACAAGCGCCTCACCAACTCCTACCTCCTTGACTTCCCCAACGACGAGGTGCGCCGCGGATTCATCACCATGATCACTTCCAGTTATCTCAAGACCAGGGAGAACCCCAACTCATGGGTACTCCAAGTGATAGACGCCATGGAAGACGGTGACCTTGACCAGCTGAAGAAACTCTTCACCTCGTTCCTGGCGAGCATCCCCTATTCCCAGCGCCGCAAGGACGATGAGCGGGAGAAGGAGCGTTACTTCCAATATACGTTCTACCTTATCATGCGAATGATAAGCTCCTACACCGTCTTCATCGAGAAGGAGCAGAGCGAGGGAAGAGTGGACTGCACCGTAGAGACCTCCAACGATGTCTATATCTTCGAGTTCAAGCTCGACGGTTCCGCCGATGCCGCCATTGAGCAAATCCAAGACAGGGGATACGCCCGTGAGTACGAGGCAAGCACCAAGCGGATACACCTCATCGGCTGCAACTTCTCGTCGGAAAGTGGAACCATTGACGGATGGGAAGTGAGGAAGAACAACAACCTATACTTGCAAATAGAAAATAAGGTATATGGAAACAATGAAGAGAACGCCTGAGTTCGACCGCCTCGCCTTTACGGTGCTGGCCATCGAAGCCTCGGCACAGAAGATGAACATATCGCCTTCAGAAATGAGAAGGCGACTGGACAAGGTGGGGCTAATCAAAAATCTCATCCAAGACTGCTACGACACACTGCATACCGAGAGCAGGGAAGCCGTGGCAAACGACGTGGTTGAGGCTCTCAAAAATTGGGAAAGGGAGGAATGATGGAAAAGCTGACATTATTACCAGATTTGCATATTGAGCCAAGAAATAGCCGACAGGTATTTACATTTTCAATCACATGAAAGGGTATAGCTATGTTAGACTTCTTATTATGGAATAAAATAGCGAGAATCATCGCCCAGTTGGCCGATACATTGGATATTTCCACCGACAGGGCCCTGACCATCTTCTACGACTCCGATGTTTGCCGAATGCTCCACGACCAAGAACTTGGTTTGCATCTGATGAGCGACACTTATATCGTCAATGACTTGATAGAGGAACTGAGGGGGAAACAATAAGAGACATATCGCCATTTCTTCTTCTCATGCAAACAATAAAGTCACTTTACCCTCGAAGCCTTCAGGATGATGACATCCTCCAGGGGGCGGTCGTTATTGTTCTTGTCCGTCGCCACGTTTTGTATCTTGTCGACCACGTCCATACCCTCCAGCACTTCGCCGAAGACCGTATAGCCACCGTCCAGATGAGGCACGCCGCCATGCTTCACGTAGCCGTCCATCACCTGCTTGTTGGGCAACACATACGCCCTGTCTCCCCTCTTCTCCTTCTCGAAGGTATACTCCATCTGTCGAGGGGAGTAATTCCTGCCCCATGTGATGTAGAAGTCACAGGGAGCCGAGGCAAACTTGGGGTTCACGTCATCACCCTCACGGGCAGCACAAAGCTGGCCACGCTTGTGGTAATACTTGGGATAGAGAATCTCGGCAGGCACCGTATAGGCAGTGTCAAAATTCTCCACCACACCCGGCTTCACCTTGCGTGTGGAGGGATCGCCCGCCTGCACCATGAAGTCCTTGATGACACGATGGAAGATGCAGCCGGTGTAATAGCCGTTGTCCACCCACTTCAGGAAATTGTCGCGATGGAGCGGCGTGTCGTTATAAAGCGCGATGCGGATATTTCCCAATGTAGTCTCCAACAACACCTCCGGACAAGTCTTGTCCTGGTGGAAGGCAGCCGTATCCGCTCCCTCCACGGCGATGCCTTTCAGTACCGTCACCTTCTCAGCCCATGCCTGCTGTGCGCAGGCTTGCGAAAAGATCCCCAGCAACAAGCCAAGGATCAGAATTCCTGTCTTTTTCATATTCATCTCTTTAAAATTCTTTAGATGCAAAAATAAGCAAAAACAAATAAACCACCAAAAAATTCCACAACTTTTTAATTTGTCCGATCCCTATTGGCACAGGGAGTCCTTGGCTTCCTCTGTCCCGGCAGCTTCCCTGTCGCTGTTGAATACAGCCTTGTCCAACAAACCGTCCTTCTTGGCAATAATAGTGGTACAAACGGCATCACCCGTAATATTGATGGTGGTGCGGCACATATCCAGCAAGCGGTCAATACCCATAATCAACGCGATGCCCTCAACAGGCAAACCCACCGACTCAAATACCATGGAGAGCGTTACCAATCCTACACTTGGCACGCCCGCCGTACCGATGCTGGCTATCGTGGCGGTGGCAATGACCATCACATAATCCGTCAAGCCCAAGTGGATGCCAAATGCTTGTGCCACAAAGACCACTGCCACACCCTGCATAATGGAAGTGCCGTCCATATTGATGGTAGCACCCAAGGGAATGGTGAAAGAACTTATCTTCTCCGATACGCCTATACGTCTTGACAATGTGCCGATGGACAAGGGGATGGTGGCATTGGAGGTGGCGGTGGAGAAGGCGAACTGCATCACAGGAAGGAATTTGCGGAGGAAGCGGAACGGATGCAAACCGGCAAAGCATTTCAGCATACCCATATACACCACCATAAGCTGCATTGCCAAAGCCAAGATAACGGCTCCCATATATTTCAGCATTGGAGCGAAACCGTCAAATCCGATAGTGGCGAAAGTCTTGGCTATCAGGCAAAAGACTCCTATCGGAGCAGCCTTCATCACCAAGGTTGTCATCGCCATCATCAGCTCATTGCCCTGCTGTGCCAAGTTGGCCAATCCCTTGGTCTTGTCGCCCAACTTCACCATCAGAGCACCTACAATCAATGCAAAGACTATTATCTGCAGCATATTTCCCGTAGCAAATGATTCTATCGGGTTGACGGGGATAATATCAAGAATCGTGTCGGCCATCGACAGCTTGTCCGCCACCTGTGTCTGAGCAGTCTTTACCGCCGTCATGTCCAATCCAATGCCGGGGTTGATGACGTTGGCAACCGTCAATGCCACAGTTACAGCAAGCACAGTAGTTACCACATAAAAAGAAATGGCAGTAACACCCACCTTCCCCATCTTGCTCGTATCGCCAATGCCCATGGTACCGCAAACTATCGAGCAGAAAACCAATGGTACGACCAACATGCGCATTCCCCGAATGAATCCATTGCCCACAACATGAAACACACCGCCAACCAGCACTTCATCCCGTACATAACAGGCTGGCACATAATAATGCAGGAACAAACCTACCAGCAATCCCAAGACAAGAGAAATAAAAATAATCGACGTCAAATGCAACTTTACTTTCTTCATAACAAGCTATCCGTTAAAATTCCCGGTGCAAATTTACACATTTTGCGCCATCTGACAAAATTTTTGTTATCTTTTTGCAATACATTCAACAGAGATATTTTCATTTTGCGCAAAATACATAGGATTTTGCTTCATATTTGTCAGTCTCGTCACCTATTATATATAGGATGTCTTTCCCGTTGATACTGTCGAAATACTTGGCAACTTCGGGATACTCCGTTCTGATAACCTGTTCAACGACACTGTAGATTTCGTAGTCATTCATCAGATGGGTTCGATAAAATTCCCCCATTCTCTTTGATTGTCGGTCAAACTCGTGGAATAGTGTCATAATGATATTTTTACGTCGGTAATGAAATTACAGGGCTGGATTTTCATGATGTCCTCCATCGTGAATACCGAGATATGGTTGAAGAAATGACCGAATGCCCATGAGAGGGAAACGTGGTGGACATCCCACATTTCGTTCCAGAGGCGGCCGATGCCCGACTGCTCGTTGTTGTACAGCTTCAAGGTCTCGGCTATCCATTCCGATTGTTCTTGCTCACTCATATTGGATGACAGATGGATGGGTTCGAAATCGGATTGTTTCCACGTATAGTCAATGAGTCTTTTGAGTTCTTCGTCATAGCTGCCATCATCCTCATCGTAGGTCATGCTGATAGTGGCAGCAATTTCATAGTCCTCATAGTCCTTGTTCCCATGAGCCAATTCCGTTAGGAAGAGTTTGGATACTCTTTGCGCTTTCATTACGACCTCTTCCGTGAGTTGCTTGAGGTGGTCGTTAATCAGACAAATATGTTCCACCTCTGCCTGTGAGAAAGGCTGGAGTATGCCGTCCGCAGAGCATTCGCGGCTCTTCCAGCCTTTGAAAAATCGTTGTGAGTCTATCATTGTCATGCTTTAACTGTTTTTGTTGTTGAACTTCATGTATTGATCTATCTCCCACAACGTGATGCGCTCCTGAGGGAAGAGTGAGTGGAGCGTGTCGCTTACGAAAGAGTTGTAGGCGGCAATGGCGGCCCTCTTCTTTCTGTTGACGGGCTTCCATATAGCCTCGTAACGCTTGGGATCCAACTCGCCCTTGCGCAACATGATCCGCAATGCCACCCGCTGTCGATGGGCAGCATCCACCACGGCATCCACCTTGGCTCTCCTTTTCGCCAGCGTGTCAAGAAAGGCTCTCAGCTCCTCTTCCTTCTCCTTTAACAGGTGATGGCGGAGTAGCCTCTTCATCCTCGCATGATCGTTCAGCACCTGACGGTTGAGTACATCCAGGCGAGCCATTTCCCTGGCCATTCGATGAATGATGACGGGCTTCTGGTCAATGACAGTTTTCCCCTCGAACTCCATCAGGGCAAGCAGTTGCAGGAGCGATTGGCACTCGCACTTACGGGTCATGCCGCAGTAACGCTGATGAATCTCGCGGAACTTGGTGACTATCGTATGCCACAGACGGTAGCCTTTCATCCTGCATTGCTCTCCGTTCTTCCCGACAAAATCCAGCGTATAGTCCGGCCTCCAGTCGCAGCATACCATCCTATTGCCCTCCTCGTCGAGCATCGTGGATTCCGGACAATGCTTCCATAGCTCGATATACATTCCGACGACCGGGAATTTTAATATCTTGCTCCCGTCTTCCCAACAGCCCAACCCGAGGGGAATGGGAGCGAAGAACATGCGGCTGTCACTGAGAATCACGTCAGCATAGTCGTATAAGGCAACGGCATTGCCGGCAAATAATTCCCGCAGTGGGATGCCATTCTCGTCTCTTCCTCTGAAGTATCGCCCCGCAATGAGATACCGCAGGATGGATAGTGTGGTATACATCTCGTCCATCTCCATTCCCACGGGCTTCACCTCTTCGTACGGGAGGGATGTGCCGTCGAGCAGCTCTATGTATTTTTGTTTCTCTTTCATAGTCTCTTGATATAGGTATTGTTACCGATGTAATAGGATTTTCGTATATTTCATTACTTGCTTCATTTACGAGGATAGCCCACTTCGAAACGGCGGTGGACATCAAAGTAGATGCGTTCTATACCGAACGGATTCTCCTTAAACTCCAGGCAGTCAAACTTGTCGCAGCAAAGCGTTTGCTTAGCGACGTTCAACATGTCGTAAGGAAAGACTCGGCTGAGATACTCGTACTCATGACCTACATCGATAACACATAATGCTGTTTCCATCGTCTTGCCGTCGCCCGTGCTGTCTATGGCTTTCAAGATACATCTTTCCTGCACGGTATCAACGGTATATTTGTCATCCGGTGAGAAAATCTCATCAGGAATGGCATCATCATTGTCCCTCCAATAGTCCATGTTCATTTCGTCGGGAAAGAGACCTTTGGCATATCCGTCGGTATAGGTATATCCGT
>CAVCCB010000093.1:0-7959 GCA_963600595.1 Subdoligranulum sp. APC924/74
CGCAATAAATTTTTAAAGGTTACAATATGTCATCATTTGTTGCAGATAAAATTGTTATGGACGGCCTCACCTACGATGACGTCCTTCTAATCCCTGCTTATTCAGAGGTGCTACCCAAACAGGTAGAGTTGAAAACCAAGTTCTCCCGTAACATCGAGCTGAACGTGCCTTTCGTCACGGCGGCGATGGATACGGTGACGGAGGCTTCCATGGCCATTGCCATTGCCCGCGAGGGAGGCATCGGCGTGATCCACAAGAATATGTCGATAGAGGAACAGGCACGCCAGGTGGCTATCGTGAAGCGTGCGGAGAACGGTATGATCTACGACCCTGTCACCATCCGTAGGGGCAGTACGGTGCAGGATGCCCTTGACATGATGCACGACTATCACATCGGTGGCATCCCCGTAGTGGACGAGGAGAACCATCTGGTGGGCATCGTTACCAACCGTGACCTTCGCTTTGAGCGCCATCTCGACAAGAAGATCGACGAGGTGATGACAAGCGAGAATCTTGTGACGACTCATGTGCAGACCGACCTCACCGCCGCCGCTTCCATCCTTCAGGAGAACAAGATCGAGAAGTTGCCGGTGGTGGACAGCGAGAACCATCTCGTGGGTCTGATCACTTATAAGGATATTACCAAGGCAAAGGACAAGCCTATGGCATGCAAGGACGAGAAGGGCCGTCTGCGTGTGGCTGCCGGTGTGGGTGTCACCGTGGATACGATTGACCGTGCCCGTGCATTGGTGGAGGCTGGTGCCGACGCCATCGTCATCGATACCGCCCATGGACATTCCAAGGGTGTCGTTGAGAAGTTGCACGAGGTGAAGGCTGCCTTCCCCAACGTGGATATCGTTGTGGGCAACGTGGCTACGGGTGCCGCTGCCAAGTACTTGGTGGAGAATGGTGCCGACGGCATCAAGGTGGGCATCGGCCCGGGGTCCATCTGTACCACCCGTGTGGTGGCTGGCGTGGGTGTTCCCCAGCTGAGTGCCATCTATGACGTGTATGATGCGTTGAAGGACACTGACGTGCCACTGATCGCCGACGGCGGTCTGCGCTATTCCGGCGACGTGGTCAAGGCATTGGCTGCCGGCGGCAGCTGTGTGATGATCGGTTCGCTGGTGGCAGGTACCGAGGAGAGTCCCGGCGACACCATCATCTTCAACGGACGTAAGTTCAAGAGCTACCGCGGCATGGGTTCCCTGGAGGCTATGGAGCAGAAGAACGGTTCCAAGGACCGTTACTTCCAGAGCGACACCAAGGACGTGAAGAAGCTGGTACCCGAGGGCATCGCCGGACGCGTTCCTTACAAGGGAACGGTTCAGGAGGTCATCTACCAGTTGGTGGGCGGTCTGCGCTCAGGTATGGGCTATTGCGGTGCCGCTACGGTGGAGAACCTGCATGACGCCAAGTTTGTGCGCATCACCAATGCCGGTGTGCTGGAGAGCCATCCTCACGACATCTCCATTACCAGTGAGGCTCCTAACTACAGCCGTCCATCCTAAATGATTTTCAAGAACGTAAAACCATACGCTTTTCTGGCGGCAATGCTCCTTTCGGGGGGCATTGCCTTTGCTTCTTCTTCCCATGGCGATGTGTTGATGACCATAGACGGTCATCCCGTGAGCCTGGCGGAGTTTGAATATTTCTATGCCAAGGACAACCCCGGGGGCAATGGACCGCGGATGGCTGTCGAGGATTATCTGCCGCTTTTTGTCGACTATCGCCTGAAGGTACAGGCGGCGAGGGATGCCGGACTGGCTGTCGCCTCCGTGGGTACGGAGGGGGACACTGTGGTTCCTGCCGACGAGAAGAGGGCGTATGACAGATACCTGTCGATGCAACACAAGGTTGCCGGCAAGGGCGGTGCCGTCAAGACTGCCCACATATTGGTCCGCATGGACCAGATGGCGACGGTGGCGATGCAGGAGCGTGCCCGTGAGAAGGCTGACTCCATTAGCCGTGCCTTGCAGGGCGGGGCTGATTTCGCCCAACTGGCGCGCCGCTGTTCCGATGACACTGCCTCGGCAAAGCTGGGCGGTGTGCTTCCCTGGATAGAGAGGGGGCAGACGGTCAAAATTTTCGAGGATGCCGCCTTTGCCCTGCGGGTGGGGGAGGTTTCCCAGCCCGTCCTGTCGGAATTTGGCTATCATATCATCAGGTTGGATGACAAACGGGATGCTGTCCCCTATGAAGCCTTGAGGACTGAGATCCTCCGCACGATCGATGCCGGCGACATAAGGGAGAGGATTGTGGAGAATCCCGCCGATACGGTGACTGCCAAGGTGCGTCCCTCCCGGACGGAAGAGCCGCAATGGGAGGGCGAGGAGAGTGAGTTCCGCGATGCCCTGCTGCTGAACGCCGTCTGTGAGAGGGAGGTGTGGCGGAAGGCTGCCGCCGACAAGGAGGGACTGCAGACCTTCTTTGTGCAGAACAGGAAGAAAATGAGATACAAGGGGAAGGAACCCGATGACACGGTGCTTGCCGACTACCAGGACTATCTGGAGCGACAGTGGGTGGCTTCCCTGAGAACGAAATACCGGGTGCAGGTAAACCCGGACGTACTGGCTACGGTCAATAAACATTAAAACATTTTTATATTTACATGAAGATTGGAAATAAAGTAAGTTTGGCTTTTGTCGCCCTGTTGCTGGTGGCGGGACTCAGTGCCCGTGCCGGCAGGACGTACGGTTGGGCGACACGCCACGCCGCCGGTGCCGATACCCAAGCGGACTCAGCGTCCGCCGACTCCTCGCCCGTCAACGAGGGGAGTGTGGTGGACGAGGTCATCTGGGTGGTGGGCGACGAGCCTATATTGAAGTCTGACGTGGAGGTGATGCGCCTTCAGAGCGAGAACGAGGGCGTCAAGTTCTCGGGCGACCCCGACTGCACCCTCCCCGAGCAGATAGCCGTGCAGAAACTGTTCCTCCACCAGGCGGCAATCGACAGTATCGAGGTCACCGAGTCAGAGGTGATGTCGGGCATCGACGAGCAGATCAACTACTGGGTGTCGATGATCGGAAGCCGTGAGAAGCTGGAGGAGTACCGCAAGCAGAGCATCACACAGATGCGCCAGCAGATGCACGATGACTTCAAGAACAGCCAGCTCATCCAGAAGATGAAGGAGGAACTGGTGAAGGACATCAAGGTGTCGCCGGCACAGGTGCGCAAGTATTTTAGCGCCCTTCCTGCCGACAGCATTCCCTTCGTGCCCACCGAGGTGGAGGTGGAGATCGTCACCATGCAGCCCAAGGTTGCCATGGAGGAGATTACCCGCGTGAAGGACGAACTGCGCAGCTACACCGAACGTGTCACCAAGGGCGAGACTTCCTTCGCCACCCTGGCGCGCCTCTATTCCGAGGACCCTTCTGCCCGTATGGGCGGTGAGATGGACTATGTGGGCCGCGGTATGCTCGACCCTGCCTTCGCCAATGTGGCTTTCAACCTCACAGACCCCAAGAAGATTTCCAAGATTGTGGAGTCGGAGTTCGGCTACCACATCATCCAGTTGATAGACAAGCGAGGCGACAAGATCAAGTGCCGCCACATCCTCCTCAAGCCCCGTGTGTCACAGGAGGCGATAGACAAGTCGGTCGCCCGTCTCGACTCCATCGGCGACGACATCCGTGCCGCCAAGTTCTCCTTCGAGGAGGCGGCGTCCATGCTCTCCGATGACAAGGACACGAGGAACAACCACGGACTCATGGCGAACACCTCCCAGCAGGGTGCCCGCACCTCCAAGTTCCAGATGAAGGACCTCCCCACGGAGGTGGCACGTATGGTGGACACCATGAAGGTGGGCGGCGTCTCACGCGCCTTCACGATGGTCAACAGCCGCGGCAAGACCACCTGTGCCATCGTCAAGCTCCTCAGTAGGGTGGAGGGCCACCGTGCCACCATCACCGAGGACTTCCAGGTGATGAAGGACGTGGTGCTCGCCAAGGAGCGCGACAAGACCTTGCACGACTGGGTGGTGAACAAGATCAAGAAGACCTACGTCCGCATGAACGACCGTTACAAGGACTGTAAATTTGAATACGAAGGTTGGGTTAAATGATACGAACAGCCGATATTAAAAAGTATATGAATGGGCATAGGATCCTCTCTTTCTGGGTCCTATGCCTCTTTGGGCTTTGTCTGGTCCAGGCGATGCAGGCTCCCAAGGGCAAGGGGAAGGCGAAGGACAAGGACCGCCCCAAGGGCGACCGCGTGTACCTGGTCCATGCCGACGAGCTGTATTACGACCTCTATGGCAAGAACCCCGACGCACAGATCCTCAAGGGCAAGGTGTCCTTCCTCCACCAGGGGGCGCGGCTCACCTGCGACAGTGCTTATTTCTACCAGGGCTCCAACTCCGTGAGGGCTTTCGGACATGTGCACTTCAAGCAGGGCGACACCCT
Organism: Subdoligranulum sp. APC924/74; assembly: GCA_963600595.1. Taxonomy (GTDB): domain Bacteria; phylum Bacteroidota; class Bacteroidia; order Bacteroidales; family Bacteroidaceae; genus Prevotella. The sequence continues at coordinate 4,407 of CAVCCB010000093.1, forward strand.
TACCCTCGACTGCCAGAGGGCGGAGTATGACGGACAGATGCAGATGATGCGTGCCCGACAGGACGTGGTGCTCCACCACCGCAAGCAGACACTGCGCACCGACAGCCTCGACTACGACCGCCTCTACAGTATGGCAAACTTCTTCGAGGGCGGTACGCTCGTCGACGGCAAGAACAAGCTCGTGTCCGACTGGGGCGAATACCATACCGAGACCCGCGAGGCGAAGTTTGTCTACAATGTGAAACTGCGCAGCGGCAAGGACCTTGTCACCACCGATACGCTCTACTACGATGTCAACAAGTCGAAGGCGCACATGGTGGGACCCTCCAAGATCATCTCCGGTGCCAGCGTGGTGAACACCCAGGACGGATATTACAACACCAAGACCGACCAGGCGCAGCTCTTCGGCAGGTCGGTGCTGGAGGACAAGGGCAAGACCATCACCGGCGACAGCCTCTACTATGTCAAGAACGGCATGAGTACGGGACGCGGCAATGTGGTGTATGTCGACAAGAAGAGCAAGAACTCCCTTACCTGCAATTTCCTGAAGTACAACGAGGCGACGGGCTATGGCTTCGCCACACAGAATCCCGTGGCGATGGACTACTCCCAGAAGGACACCCTCTGGGTGCATTCCGACACGATGAAGATCTATACCTTCAACATCAATACCGACTCCGTATACCGCAAGGTGCATGCCTTCAGCAAGGTGCGCGCCTTCCGCAACGACGTGCAGGCGGTCTGCGACTCCCTCGTCTTCAACTCCCAGGACTCCTGCATGACGATGTACCGCGACCCCATCGTGTGGAACGGCAACAGACAGTTGCTCGGCGAACGCATTGAGATGTTCATGAACGACTCCACGGTGCGCTTCGCCCATGTCATCGGACAGGCATTCTCCATCGAGATGATGCCCGACGGACTGAACCACTACAACCAGGTGTCGTCGAAGGAGATGATGGCTTATTTCACCGACGGCGAGATGCGCAAGGTGGAGTCGGTGGGCAATGTGCAGACAGTCTACTACATGACCAACGACAACGACAGCTCCCTCGTGGGACTCAACTATATGGAGACCGATACGCTGCGTATGTTCATGGCTCCCGGCAGACAGCTGGAGAAGATGTGGGCTAACAAGAGTACCGGCACCTTCTATCCCATCACACAGGTACCGCCCGCCAAGTACAAGTTGCCCGGCTTCGTGTGGTTCGACTATGTGCGTCCGCTCAACAAGGACGACATCTTCGAGTGGCGCGGCAAGGCGAAGGGCTCTGAGCTGAAGGCTGTGCAGCGCCATGCACCGCCTTTGCAGCAACTCAAGAACAAGGTCGGAGGAGAGGAGCCTGCCAGCGAACCCAAGGAGGAACCCCAAAAGGAAGTGAAGGAGGAGTCCGGGGAGACATCCAAGGAAACCTCCAAGGAGACTTCCAAGGGCGAAGAGAAGGAGCAACCCCAAAAGGAAGAGAAAGGAGAACCTGCTGATGGCACTGTTTCCGACAAGAAAGCCGAGGGGGTTTAGGTACCGCCGCCGCTACACCCGGCAGCAGGGGATGGACTTCCACAGTGCGCTCCGCAGGAAACGCAGCGGCAACGGACTGCTGCTCGTTGTCCTCCTCGTCCTGCTCCTGGTATTGTGGTGTTACATTGGTTAAAGGAAGAAATATTCAAACAATAGAAGCGTATGAGTGATGTGATTCAACTTTTGCCCGACTCGGTAGCCAACCAGATTGCTGCCGGAGAGGTGATACAGCGTCCCGCCTCCGTCATCAAGGAGCTGGTGGAGAACGCCATCGATGCCGGGGCGAAGAATATCCATGTTTCTGTGGTGGATGCCGGACGCACCTCCATCCAGGTCATTGACGACGGCAAGGGAATGTCGGAGACTGACGCCCGTCTTGCCTTCGAACGGCATGCCACGTCGAAGATACGCCAGGCTGATGACCTCTTCTCCCTCCATACCATGGGCTTCCGCGGGGAGGCTCTGCCTTCCATCGCCGCCGTGGCACAGGTGGAACTCAAGACGCGTCTCGCCGATGACGAGGTGGGCACCTTGCTCCGTATCTCCGGCTCCCAGTTTGAGGGACAGGAGCCCTGCGCCTGTCCGGTGGGCAGCAACTTCGCCGTGAACAACCTTTTCTATAATGTACCCGCGCGACGCAAGTTCCTGAAGTCCAACTCCACGGAACTCAACAATATCATCACCGCCTTCGAACGCATCGCCCTGGTCTATCCCGACGTGTCGTTCTCCCTTCGCAGCAACGACTCCGAGATGTTCCACCTCAGTGCGGCGAGTCTGCGCAAACGCATCGTGGATGTCTTCGGCAAGCGGTTCAACCAGGAACTCCTGCCGGTCAACGTGGAGACCTCCATGTGCCGCATCTCCGGCTTCATCGGCAAACCCGAGGCGGCGAGGAAGAAGAGCGCCCACCAGTATTTCTTCGTCAACGGACGCTTCATGAAGCACCCCTATTTCAACAAGGCTGTACTTGCCGCCTACGACCGGCTTATCCCGCAGGGTGAGCAGGTGCCTTATTTCATCTATTTCGACGTGGACCCCAAGGACATCGACGTCAACATCCATCCCACGAAGACGGAGATCAAGTTTGAGAACGAACAGGCTATCTGGCAGATTGTCTCCGCCGCCGTCAAGGAGTCGATAGGTATGTTCAATGACGTGCCGTCCATCAATTTCGATACGGTGGGCAAGCCCGACATCCCCGTCTTCGACCCCCAGGCGCAGCCTTCCGCTTCCGCTCCCAAGGTGAGCGTCAACCCTTCCTACAATCCGTTCAAGTCTACCGCCGCCTCCTCGGGTGGCAGTGCCCCTTCCGCTACCCGCCAGTATAAGAGTGCGGCGGACGACGGTTGGCAGCAGCTCTACCAGGGACTGGGCAGCCAGGGCTCCGCCGTTGCCGAGCCCGACATCTTCGAGTCGGCTGGGGTGGAGGAGAAGAAGGACGACGGCGAGAGCCTCGTGGCGGAGAAGTCGCCCGCCCATTACCAGTACAAGGGCAGGTATGTGATGACGGCGGTGAAGTCGGGACTCATGATCATCGACCAGCATCGCGCGCATGTACGTATATTATATGAGCAGTATCTCCAGCAGCTCCACGACCACCAGTGCCACTCCCAGAAGGTGTTGTTCCCCGAGGTGGTGCAGTTTCCCGTTTCCGAGAAGGTGGTGGTGGAGAGCATTCTCCCCGAGATGAGGGAGCTGGGTTTCGAACTCGACGACCTGGGCGGCGGCAGTTATGCCATCAATGCCATCCCCGCAGGTCTGGAGGGCATCAATCCCCTCTCGCTGGTGCAGGAGATGGTGACTTCGGCGATGGAGAAGGGCAGTGCCTCGCTCGAAGAGGTGCACCGTTCCCTCGCCCTTTCCCTTGCCCGCCAAGCCGCCATCCCGGCGGGGCAGGTGCTGGGCAACGAGGAGATGGAGAGCCTCGTCAACGACCTCTTTGCCTGTGGCAATGTCAACTACACTCCCGACGGCAAGAATGTGCTCTGCATCCTGCAGCAACAGGAGATAGAGCAGCTGCTGGGGTAATTTTTT
>CAVCCB010000094.1:0-7943 GCA_963600595.1 Subdoligranulum sp. APC924/74
CCCGCAAGCTCCACCTCGAAGTCTGCGGCAAGCGGCATGTCGCGGAGGGCGGAAACAAAGATGCCCTTGGGTGCAGAGTCAGGGTTCGCCGACACTGCGTAAGGCAGCTGGTTGATGTAACCGAAGAGACCAGCCTCAAGCAGAGTCTGCTTCACCGCCTCACCGTCCATTACGTCCACTTTCTTCTTTCCGAAGTCAGTGGAGGTCTGTTCTACGTCAGCTTTCACCTTGACACACAGCACCTTTCTGCGCTCTCCCCTGACGATGGCGGAAACGGTTCCGCTGACGGGCGAGACAAATTTCACATTGGGGCACGCCTTGTTGACGAACAAGGCATCGCCGGCGTTGACATGGTCTCCCTCACGCACGACCACTTTGGGCGTGACTCCCACGAATGCCTCGGGTACAAGAGCATACTCTTCCACCTTGGCAGCCTTCAGCGTCACATCCTTCGTAGCCTTGCCTTTCAGGTTAATGTCTAAGCCTTTTCGTAACTTAATTACATTTGCCATAAACTACATTTTATTTTTTTGATGTATGATATTCCAAAGTCCAGTTTGGTACATAAGAAAATCAATCCATTGAATTGTGGTGCAAAAATAGTGAAAAAATGTAAGATACGGAAATAAAAATGATGAATTATTCGATTTTATGACAAATTTGATGTAATTTTGTGCCAAATTTTAATATCAAGGCTATCTGAACAAGGCAAAACATATCATTAACAGCATCCTGTGGACACTGGTCGGTATCTATGTGTTGCTCGTCGTACTGCTGCATCTGTCACCAGTACAGGCTTTCCTCGGCTCAGAAGTGGCGGGAGCACTCGTCCAGAAGTTCGGCACGAGGGTGCAGGTGGGAAGCGTCAACCTGGGCTTCCTCAACCGCGTCATCGTGGACGACGTGAGGGTATTCGACCAGCAAGGTGACAGTATGCTCTTCGCCTCGCGACTCTCGGCGAAGGTAGACTGTCTGCCGCTTTTGCAGGGCAAGGTGTCCATTTCCTCAGCTCAGCTCTTCGGAATGAAGGCGAAGCTCTATCAGCAGGATGCCAAGAGCAAGCCCAACTTCCAGTTCGTACTCGACTCGCTCGCATCGAAGGACACCACCCGCCATACACCCCTCGACCTGCACATCGGAAGCCTGATTATCCGACGCGGTTCCATCACTTACGACCGCCGCGACATTGCTCCCCAAAGCGGCATCTTCTCGCCCCACCACATCGCCATCAGCGGACTCTCTACCCACATTCTACTCGACCGTATCACCGACAATAATATCAACTTGTTGGTCAAGAAGATAGCCTTGAAAGATAAATCAGGACTTCAAGTAAAATCACTCCACTTCAAACTGGAGGCTGACCGCCAGCGCACCCTGCTCAGGGACTTCAACCTGCAGCTCCCCCACTCCGAGATTTCACTGGGCGTTATCCGCGCTACCTACCGGATAGAAGGCGGCAAGCCGGTGAAGCACACACTGCAATACGAGGGCAGCATCGAGCAGTCGAAAATCACCCTCGCCGACATCGCCCCGTTGGTGCCCGCCCTACACCACTTCGACGAAGCACTCTACCTAAGCGCACAGTTCTCGGGTACCGACACCTCGCTGCGCTGCCAGGCTCTCAACCTGCGCACCGGCAGCGGCAGCATCAACCTCCAGGCAAGGGGCAAGGTGAGCGGCTGGACGCGAAGCCCGCGATGGACGGCGAACATCGACAACCTTAACCTCACTGAGGCAGGTATCGCCTTTATCGCCGACAACATCGGCAAGAAAGTCTCCATCCCCAAGGAGGTGACCCGCCTCGGAACCATCCACTACAAGGGCGACCTCGCCGGGGGAGCAGGCAAGCTCAGTTCCAAGGGTACCCTACAGACTGACGCAGGCGTCGTGGAGATTGAGGCAGCCATGGAGGGCAAGCGCATCCTCGCCCACGCCAAGGCAGAGAGCATCCAGTTGGGGCGCATCCTCAACAACAAGACCTTCGGCACCGTGACCGCCACCATCGACGCCCACGGCACTCCCGATGACCTCTACGCCAAAGGAGAGGTGGCGCGCTTCGACTTCAACGACTATCCCTTCAAGGACATCAAGCTCGAGGGCAGGTGGAATCACGGCACCATCGAGGGCTCCGCCTCCATCGACGACCCCAACGTGGCACTCAAGGCAAGCGGAAGCCTCGCCCCCGCCACCAAGAAATACGCCATCGAAGCCAACCTCGCCCACCTGCGCCCCCACATCTTCGGCATGAAGGTGGCAGACAGACAGTACGCCGTGAGAGACGTGACCATCAGCGCCAACAACCAGATGGAAGACCCGCACCTCGACATCGAGTCGCCCTTCCTCAATCTTCACGCACGCGGACAATATGACTTCGCCAAGGCATACGAGAGCGTGACGAACACAGTGGCGGAGAAGTTACCCACCCTGCCCGGACTGACGATGCACCGCCATGCCCCCTGCAACGACTTCACTCTGCAGGCAAACATCACCTCCACGGAAATCCTGAGGAAGCTCTTCGGCATCCCACTCACCATCAAGCAACCCATCCACATCAGCGGCAACATCTCAGATGCCCAGCGCGACCTGAATCTCTACGTAGGCGTGCCCGATCTCACCTATGGTTCCACTCAGTTCCAGCGCGGCAACATCGAGGTGACTACCCAAGGCGACTCGCTCAGGGTAGACGCTCGCGCAGCCATGGGCAACTCCAACGGCCAGTCACCCATTTTCCACCTGCGCGCCGCCGCCGCCAACAACCACCTCGCCACCCTTCTGAAATACGACAACCGCTCGAACAAGCTCCACGTACAGGGCATACTCGACACCAATACCCAGTTCGCCCGCACAGAGAGCGGACAGACCACCGTACAAATGGCTATCAGACCCTCGGAGGTGATGTTGGGCGACACCCGCTGGAACGTGCATCCTGCCAACATCACCTACAAGAGCAAGCATCTAACCATCGACAACTTCGCCGTGAGCCACGCAGACCAGCACGTCATCATCAACGGAAAGGCAACACCCAACAAGGAAGACTCCATCGTGGCTGACATGAAGGACGTGGACGTGGCTTACATCCTCAGCCTCGTGCGCTTCGATGCCGTCGACTTCGCCGGAAAAGCTTCGGGCAAGGCAATCGTCAAATCCATCTTCCAGGACCCCGACGCTTACGCCAAGCTCTCCGTCAGCGACTTCAACTTCGAACACGGTTCCCTGGGCACCCTGCGCGCCAACGTGGGCTACAACAAGGAGCAGGGACAGATAGACATCGACGCCATTGCCGACGCAGGTCCAGGACACCAGACCTACATCAACGGCTATGTGTCGCCCAAGCGCAACTACATCGACCTGGGCATCGAGGCAGACGGCACCAGCCTAAAGTTCATGGAATCATACTGCGGCGCATTCATGGACAACATCCAGGCATGGGCGAAGGGCAAGCTCAACCTCGTGGGCGACCTGAGGGAAATCAACCTCGTGGGCGACCTCGTGGCACACGGCAGCCTGCACATGAAGCAGCTTGGCACCGACTACACCTTCGACCACGTCCGCGCCCACGCCATCCCCGACGACATCCAACTGCTCGGAGACACCATCTACGACCGCAACCATGGCATCGCCACCGTGGACGGAGGCATCCACCACAAGCACCTCACCCGTCTGAGCTTCGACTTAGGACTGAAGGCAAACAATTTCCTGGGCTACGACACCCACGACTTCGCCGGGAACTCCTTCTACGGCACCATCCTCGCCACCGGCGATGTGGCTATCCACGGAAAGAGTGGCGAGACGGTCATCGACATCGACGCCAAGCCTATGCCCGGCTCCACCTTCGTCTACAACGCCGCAAGCCCCGATGCCATCAGCGACAAGAGCTTCATCCACTGGAAGGACGCCACGCCCGAGTGGCAGTTACCCTTCAGTGCCACCAAGCGACAGCAAGAGGACGAGGAACCTCTCTCCATCCCCTCCGACCTGCGCATCAACTTCCTCCTCAATACCAACGATGACCTCACCCTCAAGTTGCTCATGGACGAGCAGACGGGCGACTACATCACCCTCAACGGCAACGGTGTAATCAAGGCAAACTACTTCAACAAGGGAGGCTTTGATATGTTCGGCAACTATGTGGTCAGCGGCGGAACTTACAAACTCACCGTGCAGAACGTCATCAAGAAGGAGTTTGAGTTCCTCCAAGGCGGCACCATCGCCTTCGGCGGCAATCCCTACAGTGCGCCACTCAACCTGCAGGCTAAGTACATCGTAAACGGAGTGCCACTGAGCGACCTCAACATCGGACGCTCCTTCACCAGCAACAACATCCGCGTGGACTGCCTCATGGACATCACAGGAACGCCATCCGCTCCCAACGTAGACTTCTCCATGGACCTTCCTACGGTAAACAGCGACGTGAAGCAGATGATCTACTCCGTCATCAACTCGCAGGAGGAGATGAACCAACAGGTGCTCTACCTACTCGGCGTGGGAAGGTTCTACGCACAGTCAAAGAACAACCAGGCAAGCAAGGAGTCGCAAAACCAGACCTCGCTCGCCATGCAGAGCATCCTCAGCGGAACCCTCTCCCAACAGATTACCAACGTATTGTCGGGACTCGTGAAGAAGAACAACAACTGGAACTTCGGAGCCAATATCTCCACCGGCGACGATGGATTCTACAACGCCGAATACGAGGGAATCCTTAGCGGAAGACTGCTCAACAACCGTCTGCTCTTCAACGGACAGTTTGGCTATCGCGACAACAACAACGCCACGCAGAGCTTCATCGGAGACTTTGACCTCAGATACCTTATCTTCCCCAACGGCAACCTCTCCGTGAGGGTCTATAACCAGAGCAATGACCGTTACTTCACCCGCAACAGCCTCAACACCCAAGGCATCGGCGTAATCCTGAAGCGCGACTTCAATGGCTGGCGCGACCTCTTCGGTCTGAAGAAAAAGAAGAAAAACCCAAATGACAACAAGAATAATAACAAATAAAAAAGGAGAAAAAGACATGGAAAAGCAAAAGACCGTCATCATCGGCAGTGGACCGGCAGGCTACACAGCCGCCATCTATGCCAGCAGGGCAAATCTCAATCCCGTGCTTTACACGGGAATGCAACCCGGAGGACAACTCACCACCACCACCATAGTGGAGAACTTCCCCGGCTATCCCGACGGAGTGGACGGTAATCAGATGATGATGGACCTGCGCGAGCAGGCGGAAAGATTCGGCACCGAAGTGCGCGACGGCAGCATCGAGAAAGTGGACTTCAGTTCTCGCCCCTACCACCTCACCGACGAGGACGGCAAGGAACTGGAGGCAGACACCGTAATCATCGCCACGGGAGCCTCAGCCAAGTATCTGGGGCTTGCTGACGAGGAGAAATACCGCGGACAGGGAGTCTCTGCCTGCGCCACCTGCGACGGCTTCTTCTATCGCAAGAAAGTGGTTGCCGTGGTGGGCGGAGGAGACACTGCCTGCGAGGAGGCAATGTACCTTTCGGGATTGGCTAAGAAAGTCTATATGATTGTTAGAAAGCCCTATCTGCGCGCCGCCGAAATCATGCAGCGCAGGGTGAAGGAGAAGGAGAACATCGAGATTCTCTTCGAGACCAACACCCTCGGACTCTTCGGCGAGAACGGCGTGGAGGGAGCGCATCTCGTTCGCCACAAGGGTGAACCTAACGAGGAGACTTTCGACATCGCCATCGACGGCTTCTTCCTCGCCATCGGCCACAAGCCCAACACAGACCTGTTCAAAGACTTCATTGACCTCGATGCCCAAGGCTTCATCAAGACCGTTCCCGGAACGGCAGCCACAAACTTGCCTGGCATTTTCGCCGCAGGCGACGTGGCAGACCCTGTCTACCGCCAAGGCATCGTTGCCGCAGGCTCAGGAGCCAAGGCAGCCATCGAGGCAGACAGATATTTGCAGCAACTCTAAGAGAAATATTCAGAGCCAGGATTTGGAGAAAAATCCTGGCTCTTTTTCATAAAATATATGCGCCCCACCCAATCACTGGAGCAGTGATTGGGTGTCGGTGCATTCCCAAGATTCCATTACACAATCTTGAACCTAATGCGCAAGGAGTGGGTAGGCTCGTCCCAGTTGGTGCCGAGCATCACAAACTTTCCAATCTGGGAAGTGGAGCGCACGTGCTTGCCGATGCAAGGACAGACATCGTAGTCGCCGATGCGCACCAGACGAAGAGTCTCGCTGGCTTCTTCGGGCAGACGGTCGAGCTTGACATCGGCAGGAATATGGTCGCGATCGACAAACTCGTAGGTCACAGGCATATCATCGGCTATCAGGCGGTTCATCTCTACCTCTATCGCCTTCTCCTCCTGACGCGAAGGCTTGTGGTCGACAACAAATGTCATCTTGCTCTTCTTGCGTTCGATGTGGGCGTTCTTGCTGCGCTCGCAGCCAAACATACGCACCATCAGTTGGTTGAGCAGATGCTCAGCCGTGTGGGCAGGAGGGAATTCCTCCTTGTGGTGCTCATTCAATATGAATTCACTCTCTTCCATCTTGACATTGAATTTATAGATACTTACTCCGTTGGGCTCCACCCTCACAGGGAAGAGACCGTCCCTCTTCAGCTCCACGCTCTTCTTCTCACCGGAAATCAACTCACTCACAGCCACCTCCTGCTCCTTGAGCTGGAAAAAGTCGAAGGCATGGCCAGGGATGCAGACGCTCAAGTCACGGGATTCCTGAGAGAAGTTGAGCACCACGAGCATCACCTCATTGCCCTTCTTGCGAAGGAAGGCGAAATTGGTGCGCGGGTCAAAATGGTCGCTCCAGGGATTGACGTACATCAGGTCGAACGTATCGCCCTCACGGATAGCCGCCTCCTCGTTGGCGAGGCGAAGAAGATGACGATACTTCAAAGCCAAGGCCTTGCTTTCTGCCGACAGACGGCCGGTTCTGGGAGAGAGAGCCGACTCGTAGGCATGAGCCAAGGTGTCGGGACTCCAATAGTCGAATATCGTGGTGCGGCCGTCCACTCCGCTGAAACCCTCCTTGTCCATACCCTTTTCGCCAAATTCCTGTCCGGCATAGAGCATGAAGGGGTTTTTCTGGAAGAAGAGGCTCATGGCGGCGGCAGGAATCGCCTTCTCTGCGTCTCCGCAGAAGAAGTCGCTGGCGATGCGCTGCTCGTCGTGGTTCTCCAGGAAATAGAGCATGTGGTCGCGGATGTCGTCAACCACCTGCCACTCATGGGTGATGCTGGCAGCAGGACGCTCACCACGGATTACGCTGCGGAGGCAGTCGTACATACCCACCTTGTCATACAGGTAATCGAAGCCCGAAGCCACGAAGTTGCGATACTGGTTGGGGTCGTACACTTCGCCAATGATGACGATGTGAGGATATTTCGACTTCAATATCTGGGTAGTATAGGCCCAGAATGCCGTGGGCACCATCTCTGCCATGTCGCAGCGGAAACCGTCCACACCCTTGCTTGCCCAGAAAAGCAGGATGTCGGTCATCTTGCCCCAGGTGCTTGGCACAGGCTCGTAGTGGTAGCTGCGTCCGCCGGCGTCGCAATAGTCCACGCCATAATTGAGCTTCACGGTCTCATACCAGTCGTTGCAGCCCGGGCGGTTGTCGAAGCGGTCGTTGCCCGTGGCTTTGGCCGGACACTCCTCGTAAGGCTCGAATATCCTGGCATCCTTCTCCAGGAAAACCTTGAACTCGGGCTTGGAACGGCGCACGTCGTTGAGGTCGAGGTCGCCCCAGGCATAGTAGAAGTTGTTCTGCGTGGAGAAATGCATGTTGGGGTCGTCATCCTCTCCGAGGTCTCGCACACCCGTTGGCTTGCAGATGGAATGGTACTCGCGGGCCACATGATTGGGCACAAAGTCCATGATGACCTTCATGCCCGCCTTGTGGGTGCGCTCGATGAGACTCTCCCACTCCGTCATGCGAAGGC
>CAVCCB010000095.1:0-7936 GCA_963600595.1 Subdoligranulum sp. APC924/74
CCCACCTTCTTGCCCTTGTTGCCCGACTTCTTGCTCTGGTCTTCGGAGGGCGTGTAGCGGTTTATCTTCTGTCCGTCCTTGGTGATGATTTCCATATTGTCCTTGCCCGGGTTCTTCACCATGGTGAAATCCTCCTTGCTCAGAATCTCGGTCATACTATAGCGTGTAACGAGAGCCACCATGAGGGCAACGGCAAATACCATCGCCACATCGAAGAGGTTGCTCACCACGCTCATCGGGTCGTCGTCCTCGCCGTCGTGGGCGAGTCGGTTTCTGCGTCTTTGTCTCATCTCAATATTTCAATATTTCCATATTTACATCTTTTCATCTTCCAAGAGGTCTGCCATGAACTCCAGGTTGCTCATGTCCTCCTTGTACCAGCGGCTCTTGGTCTGCTTGGTAACAAAACCGATGGCTGCGGCGAAGAGGCCCACCACGGTAGTGGCGAAAGCCACCTGCATGTTGTACGCCATGGAGGCGATGTCGCCTGTGGAAAGACCCACGAGGGCGGGACCCATCGGGATCAAGGTTCCCATCAAGCCGAGCATCGGGCCCATCTTCTGGAGGGTGTTGGGCAGGGAGAGGTCCTTGTCGACAAACTGCGCATACTGGTCGAGCACACGGTTCACCTGTGCCGGGCTCTTGCGCACCTCCACGAGCTTCTTCATGTAGCCCACGATGACTGCCTGCTTGTTCTTGGGCAAGCGTTCGCCCAGGCTGTCGATGTTCTCCAAGGAGAGCGTGTTCATCTGCTCACGGATCTCCGCTCCCGTCTTGCGCTTCACAAGATACTGGCCGAAGAAACCTCCGAGCAGCAGCAGGGCACGCAGGAAGAAGAAGATCAACAATACTACCACTGGCACCAGCATGCCGGTGGAAATCCAAAACAATACGTCTGATATGTAATTCATTTTTTATAGTTTATAATTTATAGTTTACAGTTTATAGGGGGCTGGCGCCATTATAGCTTCTGACTGAGTTTCTGCATTTTTACGCGATAGTAACACAGGCCGAGAGCCATTCCCACGATGACGATGCCCACCACTCCGAGGAGCGATTTGAGGTCAACGCTGTTGATGCCCGCCACCGCCGTGTTGCCGTTCACTGTGCCCACGATGCCCATCAGGCCGAGCAATACTTCTACCAGGAAGAGCAGCTCCAGGCGGATGGGGCGTTCGGGCAAGAGCCAGCGCAATCCGTAGGTGAGGGCTGGCGTAAGCACCAACAAAGCCACGGCGAGCGTCCACGCCACCACCTGGAACGACATTCCAGGCAGCATGAAAATCATCATCACCAGGAGGCTGAACAGCACGGGGAACACCAGCAAGCCGGGGAAATACTTCAGGGCGATGTAGAACATCCACTTCCTGCGGCTCACATGCTCCGAGGTCTTCAGGTCAACGTGATGCACGCAGAAGAGCATCGTCAGCGCCACATCCACGCTCAGCAGCACCGCCATGTCGAGCATCAGCTTCTGGTCGGCTATCCAAGCCGCTATCTGCGTCTTAGACTGCTCGATGGCGAAGGGCCACGAGAGTCCCACGAAGAAGGCGATGAGCACGGCGATGACCATGATTTCCTTCACTCCGTGGAAGGTCTGCTTCAGCACAAAGCTGAAGCAAACCAATATCATCATTACTAAAACTAATGTCTCCATACTATGGAAATATTTAAATATTGAAATATGGAAATATTATTCTTCACTCATTATTTTCCTGCGGCGGCGCATATACACGGCGAGGGCTACGAACGCCACGATGACGATGACACCCACTACGATGCCGCTTACCATGGTGGTGGTCTTCTCGGACTCACTGCTGAGAGTCTCCTTCTTCATCACCATGCCCTTGTCGCTGCTGTTCTTGGCAGCCTGGGCGTCGCGGATCTGCTCCACGTTCTGCTGGTATTCCTTGGCAGTTGAAGCATCGGTGTTCTTGGCGATGTAGTCGCGGAGTTTCGAGTTGTTGCAGACGAAGCCCGAGCAGGACGGCTTGTACTTGTTCACCGTCTCCGTGTGGAGCTTGGCAATGTCGGCGAGCTGCTGGGGCGTTGCCTTCCACATACCCTTGCGGGCACTCTCCATCATCACGGCAGTCATCTCCATGAGGGCGGCGGGGTTCTGCTTGTCGAAGAACTCCTTGGTGCCGAGATTGTACTTGTCCTTTACATATACATTATAAATCTCGTCCCACATTTCCTTGTCTATCGCCTTCGGCTTCATCACGTTCCAGCCGTAGGTGTTGGTCACGATTTCGGCGAAGGTGCTGGCACTGCTGGCACCGCCCTTCATCTTCTCCTTGATGTAGGCGGGGTTGAAGATGGTAGTGCGGCCCTCTACGCCGATGGCCTCCTTCACCTCCTGCATACGCATGTTGCTGTGGTTGCGGTAGTCAGCGAGGTAAGCGTCGGGGTCCTTGCCGGTGACGTTGCGCACGGCGAGGTTCATACCGCCCATAAACTCATACACATGGTCGAGGCTCAAGGCTCCCCAGGTGTTGCTCTGGCGGGGCTGAACCACCACGTCGGTGCGGGTGAGAGCCGCCTCGAAGGCAGCCTTGCGAACGGTCTCCCAGTTCTTCTCGTCGCCGTAGTAGGCACCCATGTTGTTCATATACACCTCGGCTATCTGGCTCTCCTTGTCCCAGCGGTCGCCGGCAGTCACCATTTCCTGGATGCCCGTGCCGTAGTTGCCGTTCACGCCTCCGAAGACGCGGTACATGCTCACTTCGCGAGCCTCCTTGGGCGACATTCCCTTCTCCACGAGCAGTTTTTCCGACTCGGTAACACCTGCCTTCACGAGGTTGTCAAACTTGTCGTCCTTGGCACTTGCCGCCATCTCTATCGCCTTGTTGATGAGGAAGAGACGGGAAGCGGCGAGGTCGCGCAACTGGCCCGAGGTCTGCACCACTACGTCGATGCGCGGACGGCCCAACTGCTTGGAGGGGATGAGTCTGAGGTCGGTGACCCTTCCGAAGGCATCCCTCACGGGTTCCACACCGAGCATATAGAGAATCTGTGCGATGGTGGCACCCTCTGTTTCGATAAACTCGCTGCTCCAGAGCGTGTAGCTCACCTTGCGCGGATATTCGCCGTTGTGACGCTCACGATACATTCTGATGGTATTGTCGCAGAGTTCCTGCGCCTTCTCCCAGGCATCCTCCGAGGGCGTGTTCTCCACGTTGATGGAGAAGAGGTTGCGGCCGGTAGGCAATGTGTTGGGGTTCACGATGAGGTCGCCACCGGGCGAAGGAGCCGTGTAACCACCCTTCAGAGCATTCATCAAAGAGTTCATCTCGACGGACGGACTCTGGCGGAGCGCATCGGAATACTTGCCCACGTTCTGCAAGGCGTGCTCCACGGTGGTGATTGCCTGTGCCAGATGAATCTGCTGACGGGTGTATTTCGGGGTCTTCGACATCATGCCTGCCATTCCGCCCTTCTTTTCATCCTTGGCGTCAGAAGGCTTGCCGTTCTTGCCAGCCTTTGCCATCTTGGCTTTCTTCAGGTCGTCCTGATACCATTTCTGCCCCTTCTTGATGGCGGTCATCATCTTCTCGGGGAAGCGGCCAGTCTGCTCCATCTTCTCGAAAGCCTCGCGGCTCATCTGCGGAATCTTCTTCTTGTGCGACACCTTGGCGGCTCTCAGCTCGCTCACCGTGCGATGGTCCACCTTCTTGGGCTTCTCCTTCATACCGCCCATCTGGTCTGCCATCTGCATCATCATCTGGATGGGGTCGGGAGCAGCCTGCATGGCCTCCACCTTGCGTGCCATGGCCAACTCGGCTGGCGTAATGCCCACATAGCGGCAGATGAACTCGTCGCTCACTTCCTTGCTGCCTAAGAGCTGGGTAACGGTGTTGCGTGCCTTGCTCAGGTAGAGGCGGTCGAAGAGCTGCTTGTGCTTCTCCACGCCAGCCTGTGCCCTACCCTTCTGCTTATCTACCGCCAACATTCCGTAGGCAATGGGGTCGGTGGCCATGGCATAGACGCTCGTGCGGATGTCCTCGGGACTATAGGGTACGCCCATGGTGTAGAGCTGGCCGGTAATCTTCTCGTTCACCAGTTCCTCGGCGTAGTTCTCTATGCGGGCAATGTCGTTTGCCGAATAGGGCTTGCCCATCTGCTTGGTGTCGAGCCCCAGCTCACGGGCAATGCCCATCTTCACGGTCAGTGCCTTCACCTGGAGCGACTGTGCGTCGCCTGGCTTCTTGTCGTAGGCGGCAATCGCATCGCTCAACTGCTTGTAGGTATTGCGAAGCTCACTCTCCTTGAAGGGAGCGGTGAGGTAACTCTGGGTCTGTGCGTAGGTGCGGCGCTTGGCTATCATTGCCTCACCCACGTTGCTGATAGTATATATATAAAGGTGGGGAACCACACCGATGAGTCGGTCGCTCCAGTCATTGCTGTCGAGTGCCACCTGCTTGCGCGGAGTATATTCCAGCGAGCCGTGGGTACCGAAGTGGATGAGTGCGTCGGCACCGAAGCCGTAGCGTGCCCAGAGATAGGAGGCTACATAGGTGTAGGGCGGTGCCTGGTCGGTGCCGTGCACGATCTTGAAGGAGTCGCCTCCCTCGCCTGCCATCACCTGCGGGATGAGCGCCACGTTGCCAAACTGCAGTCTTGCCACGGCGAGCTTGCCGTCGTCGGTAGCCATATACTTGCCGGGGAATTCGCCGTAGAGCTTGCCCATCTCCTTCACCTGCGTCTTGGAGAGTGCCTTCTGGCTCCATGCCTCAAACTGGCTGGCAGTAACCAGCGCAGGATGTCCTGTCTGCATAAACTTGGTGTAAGCTCCCTCTGCATAGGTACCGAACACGGCTCCCTGTGCCTGTATCATCTTTGCCAGTTCCTGCGCGTTGGCAGGCAGTTGACCCACATTGTAGCCCTCGCCCTTCAGACGAACCAGGAGGTTGTAGAGCGAAGGAACCACCTCCATGCCCGAGGCTGTGAGGGCGTTCTGTCCGGGACCCTTGAAGTAGAAGATGGCGATGTGCTTGTCGCTGTTCTTCTTCTGTTTGAGGTTCACATAGCCCTGCACGCTCGCCACAAAGTCGTTCATGCGGTCGGGCACGGCATAAACCTCCTGCAAACCTTCCTTGTTCACCCGATGGGCGAAGACGGCGTAGGGGCGCACGGCTCCGTCGATTTCGGGGGTCACGATGCTCTGCGACATGAATCCTCCGTTCATGCCCTGCTTGTCGTTCTCCCAGTCTTCGGTGAGCCGGTTCACGTTGAGGGGTGAGAAGAGGGGGATGTTCTTCTGTTTGAGGAATTCCACGAAATAGTCGCCCAGCCGGCCATGCGCCATGTTGACGACAGCATTCACCTGGATGCTATCGGCATGATGGCCGGCGATGAAGCCCTGGAGCTTGTTCACACGATACACATTGAAGCCCTTTTCCTCGAAAGCCTTTTCCATGTCGGGAGCGGAGCCCATCATGCCGGTAATCATCACCACGGGCGCATTCTTCTTATAGAGTCCGTTCTCCGCAAGGAAAGCGTTGTATTCCTGCACGCTGTTGAAACCTCTCTCGTCGCCCTTCTCGTCCTTCGGGTCGAAATGGGTGAGGAGATAGTCGGGGTGCTCGTCTACACGGTCGGGTTCGGGAGCCTGGAACTTCTTGCCATCGATAAACTTACGGATATAAGCCAGCATGCTGCGGTAGTTCTTCTTGCCGCCGTTCTCGATGTACTGCATCAGGTAGTCGGCGTCGAAATTATCGACCGACACGATGTTGTTGGCGGGATTGGTGGCGGCGTGGGTCAAGGTGGGCACCTTGTAGGAAGCCTCCTCCAGCTGCTTGCGCTGCGCCTCGTCGATGCGCAGTCCCATGCCGTTCACGAGAATCATGTCGTAGTCTTCGAGGTGATCGAAGTCGTCGGTGGTAATCTCACTAAGTTTTATCATTCCATTGTCGTTGGCGTTGGAAATCTGTCCAAGGGCAATGGCCTGATAGTTGAGGAAGGCGATGCGGGTGGTTCCCACCCAGGCGGTGTAAGCCTTCGCCAATCCTCCCAGCACAATCACGGCGAGCAACGCCAGGAATATGTACTTTTTCTTAATTTTTTTTGTCTTTCCTAATCCTATTTTCATACTAATCTTTGTTTCGGGGGTGCAAAGATAAGGCTTATTTAGAAAACAGGCAATACCAACAAGTGATGATTTTTACGTTTTCACTACCTAGTAGTAGGTATGATTTTCCCTTCATTCTCCCTCTCTTTACCCAGAAATGATGAAAGGAACATCGTGAAAGTGCATCTCACGACAGTCGTTTTTTCTTTCTTTTCTGCCTCCTCAGGATGATGTAGCCCGAGAGGAGTATCAGCGTGATGAGGAGACCGGAGAAGAAGACGAAGAGGTCGGAGAGAGGCCCGAGAAACGGCGAATAGCAACGCCCCGTGTGCAGTTCGAGGGCCAGGTTCCAGAGCGACATTTTTGCATTCTCCATCTCTTCGGGCATGCTGAGCCCCTCTGCGCCCCTGGCGTATTCGAAGACGATGGGCTTGCCACCCAGAAGATCCTCGGAATATCCAGTCACCGTGGAATTGGAGATGGGGCGCATCGACTTCTGCACGCTCGGCTTGCCCGTGAAGTAGTCCACGACCTTTCCCGTCTGCGGATTCCAGCGGAACATGCCGCTGAAGGAGCCCACCAGCCATTCGCCTTGGCTTTTTCTCTCGAACACGTTGATGCCCATCGGGCTGACGGCCGGTGTCCTCTCCTTGTCGAAGAACACGGGGGCTGTATTGAAGTTCTCGTCCACCCTGGCGAATCCGTCGGAGGTGGAGAGGAGCCAGCACCCTTCAGCCGCATCCCATCGGATGGCTCTCAGCTTGTCTTTCCATACGTTGCCGTCTTCCACCTTCTGGTCGGTATTCACCAGCACGAGCGGCACCATGAGGGGCGGCCTGAGGCACATGCCCGTGGCCGAGAGCCAAAGCGTCAGGACGATGGTGAAATAGCCCGTTCGGTTGTGCCACTTCTGGTTCCATACCATCTGCCTGCCCATCTTCTTCATCACCTCCCTGGCCCCCTTCCGCTTCTGGCGGCGGATGCCGTAAGGAAGGATGAAGAGGATGATGCCGGTGATGGAGAGCACGATGAGCACCAGGGCGACGGCATCCACCACCAACTTGCCCGGCAAGCCGAAGAATTCGCCGCTATGCAACTTCCACACCGTGCGGAAGAGCGTAGTCTTGGGCGTATAGCCATCGGGAGCCTTCAACACCTGCTTGTCGGGAAAGAACACCGCGTCACGAGACAAAATCACCACCTTCGAGCTGTCCTTGTTCAGGGCGATGTCTGTGATTCGGGTGTCATTGCCTGCCAACGGGATGTTCTTCCATTCCTTTCCGTTCCATCGGTACACATCATACTGGGTGGCCATCCAGATGTTTCCATCCTTGGTCTTCACGATGCTGCGCACGTTGCGGTTGTCGGCGCCTTCGGGCAGTCCGGCATTGCATTCAGCCCAGTGCCCGGCCTGTCGGTCGGTGAGCCATACGCCGGCAACTCCATACACCAGCACCGAGTCGCCACCAATGGAGACTATGCCCCGAACCACACCATTGTTGAAGTGGGAGATGTGGTAGCCCGGCGGCAGCCACCACCTGCTCACCTCGCAATTTCTCAGGAGAGCGCGGTGGTTCAGGAGGATGCCCGACACGCAAAACACCAGCATGAAGACCGACAGCACCAATCCCGCCCATCGGTGATATTTCTTCCAAGTAAAAATCTTCTTCATCTATAATCTTTTTTCGGGGTGCAAAGTTAAGGAATATTTAGAAAAGGAGCAATACCTACAAATAATGATTTTAAAGCAAATAGTTTTCTTGCCAAACTATTTTTTCCTAGTTAGAGAAATATTTTTTCCTAGTTGGAGAAGTGATTTTTAGTTAGCTTTCCGAATTACAATGCAAAGATACGGCCCCAATT
>CAVCCB010000096.1:0-7925 GCA_963600595.1 Subdoligranulum sp. APC924/74
GGTTGCCCCTTCAGGGCGCGCTGGATATTGTGCTGGACTGTGCACAGTTAGGGCGTGCTGGACAAACCGCATGAATTTTATACCAAGTTGTTTTTTTACTATTACTAAAGGTAAAAAAGTAAAAAAAAAATGGATGTTGCACAGCGAGTTGTTTTTTTACTATTACTAAATCGTCGCAGAACTAACATTTTTCCACGAAATATTTGTGATATAAGAATATTTTTTGTACTTTTGCCTTGGAATTGAAATTTTTAAAATAAAAAGATATCTTATGCTTACACTTAAACTTATCAGCGAAGAGACTGAACGTGTAGTAAAGGGTCTCGAAAAAAAGCATTTTCCCAATGCACGCGAGGCCGTAGAGAAAGTATTGGAATACGACAAGATCCGTCGTGAGGCGCAGCAGAAGCTGGACAGCAACAAGCAGCAGGCCAACCAGTTTGCCAAACAGATTGGTGGCTTGATGAAGGAAGGCAAGAAAGAAGAGGCCGAGGCCGCCAAGGCTCAGGTGGCTGCCCTGAAGGCAGACGCCAAGGCTCTGGAGGAAATCATGGGCAAGGCACAGGAGGATATGACCAATGTATTGCTTGAAATACCCAACATCCCATGCGACCAGGTGCCGGAGGGCAAGGATGCCGCCGACAACGTGGTAGTGAAGGAAGGCGGTGTGAAGCCTGAGCTGGGTCCCGACGCACTCTGCCATTGGGACCTCTTGAAGAAATACAACCTCGTGGACTTTGACCTCGGCGTGAAGATTACCGGTGCAGGTTTCCCCGTATACATCGGCAAGATGGCACGCTTCCAGCGCGCCCTCGAGGCATTCTTCCTCGACGAGGCACGCAAGAGCGGTTATCTGGAAATCCAGCCTCCTTACGTGGTCAACGAGGACTCAGGCCGCGGCACAGGCCAGCTACCCGACAAGGAGGGACAGATGTACCATGCCAACCTCGACAACCTCTTCCTCATCCCTACCGCCGAGGTGCCTGTTACCAATATCTTCCGTGACGTGATTCTCGACGAGAAGGACCTGCCCATCAAGCGTTGCGCCTACTCAGCTTGCTTCCGTCGCGAGGCAGGCAGCTACGGCAAGGACGTGCGCGGCCTGAACCGTCTGCACCAGTTCGACAAGGTGGAGATCGTGCGCATAGACAAGCCCGAGCACTCCTATGAGTCACTCAACGAGATGCTCGACCACGTGGAGGGACTGCTGAAGAAGCTGGAACTGCCCTATCACATCCTGCGTCTCTGCGGTGGTGACATGAGTTTCACCTCTTCCATCTGCTACGACTTCGAGACATGGAGCGCAGCACAGGGCCGCTGGCTGGAAGTTTCGTCCGTATCCAACTTCGAGAGCTACCAGGCCAACCGTCTGCACTGCCGCTTCCGCCACGCCGAGGACAAGAAGATTGAGCTGTGCCACACATTGAACGGTTCAGCCCTTGCCTTGCCACGCATTGTTGCCTCCATCCTGGAGAACAACCAGACTCCCGAGGGAATCCGCGTGCCCAAGGTACTGGTACCCTACTGTGGCTTCGAGATGCTCGACGACAAGAACTTCGAATAAAGCGAACATCAAACGAATGGGATAAGAGCAGGGAAGCCTTATCCCATTCTTCCTTTCTTATACAATAACATTAAAACCGCAACTATGAACAAGATCATCAGAAAAATACAGTATTCCGAGAAAGTGTACCGCTTCGATGTGGAAGCACCTTTAATCGCCAAGAGCCGCAAGGCGGGCAACTTCGTCATCATCCGTGTCGACAGGAACGGAGAGCGCATGCCGCTCACCATCGCCGACGCTGACGTAGAGAAAGGCACCATCACGCTGGTGGTGCAGAAAGTGGGACTCTCCTCCACCAAACTCTGCGACTTGCAGGAGGGTGACGAGATTGCCGACGTGGTGGGTCCGTTGGGCAATCCCACACACATCGAGAACTTCGGAACCGTCATCTGTGCTGGCGGTGGTGTTGGCGTGGCTCCCATGCTGCCCATCATCAGGGCACTGAAGGCCGCAGGCAACCGTGTGCTCTCCGTCATCGCCGGAAGGAACAAGGATCTTGTCATCATGGAAGAGGAAGTAAGGTCGTCGAGCGACGAGGTGATCGTCATGACAGATGACGGCAGCTATGGCGAGAAAGGCGTGGTAACAGTGGGCATCGAGAAATTCATCAACCAGGAGCACATTGACAAGGTATTTGCCATTGGTCCTCCCATCATGATGAAATTCTGCTGCCTGCTGACACAGAAATACAACCTCCCCACAGACGTGTCGCTGAACACCATCATGGTGGACGGTACGGGTATGTGCGGTGCCTGCCGACTCACCATCGGCGGCAAGACCAAGTTCGTCTGCATCGACGGTCCTGAGTTTGACGGTGCCCTGGTGGACTGGGACGAGATGTTCAAGCGCATGGGCACCTTCAAGGATGTAGAGCGCGAGGAGATGGAACATTACGAGGAACACCTGGCAAGCGTGGAAGTTGCCGCTGCAAAGGAGACCACGGACGTTACGATGGACGTGGAGCCAACGGATGAAGCAATTGCAGAACTAACCGACCGTAACTCTGCATGGCGCAAGGAGTTGAGGGCTTCGATGAAAGCAAAGGAACGCACCGCCATCGAGCGTGTGAAGATGCCCGAGCTGGATCCAGCCTACCGTGCCACCACGCGTACCGAAGAGGTAAATGTCGGTCTGACCAAGGAGATGGCGCTCACAGAGGCAAAACGTTGCCTCGACTGTCCGAAACCCACCTGTATGGAGGGTTGTCCCGTGAGCATCAACATCCCGTCGTTCATCAAGAACATCGAGCGTGGCCAGTTCCTCGCTGCCGCCAAGGTACTGAAGAACACCTCAGCCCTGCCTGCCGTCTGCGGACGTGTATGCCCGCAGGAGAAGCAGTGTGAGAGCAAGTGTATCCATCTGAAGATGAACGAGCCAGCCGTGGCAATCGGCTACCTGGAGCGTTTCGCAGCCGACTACGAGCGCCAGAGCGGCAACATCT
Organism: Subdoligranulum sp. APC924/74; assembly: GCA_963600595.1. Lineage (GTDB taxonomy): Bacteria > Bacteroidota > Bacteroidia > Bacteroidales > Bacteroidaceae > Prevotella. The sequence goes on from CAVCCB010000096.1 coordinate 3,006, forward strand.
CCATCCCCGAGCTGGAGCCCGCCAACGGCATCAAGGTGGCAGTGGTAGGATCAGGTCCCTCGGGCCTGAGCTTTGCCGGCGATATGGCGAAGAAGGGATTCGACGTGACAGTGTTCGAGGCATTGCATGAGATCGGCGGCGTACTGAAATACGGCATCCCGGAGTTCCGTCTGCCCAACCGCATCGTGGACGTGGAGATAGAGAACCTGCGCAAGATGGGCGTACACTTCGTTGCCGACTGCATTGTGGGAAAGACCGTCAGCGTGAGCGACTTGGAAGCACAGGGCTTCAAGGGGATTTTCGTGGGATCGGGAGCCGGACTGCCCAACTTCATGAACATCCCCGGTGAGAATGCGCTCAACATCATGTCCTCCAATGAATATCTGACACGCGTGAACCTCATGGACGCAGCCAATCCTCATACCGACACTCCCATCAACCACAGCAGGAAAGTGGTGGTGGTAGGCGGCGGAAACACGGCGATGGACAGTTGCCGCACCGCCAAGCGACTCGGTGCCGACGTGACGCTCGTCTACCGCCGCTCGGAGGCTGAGATGCCTGCCCGCCTGGAGGAGGTGAAGCATGCCAAGGAAGAGGGCATCACCTTCCTGACACTCCACAATCCCCGCGAATACGAGGCCGACGAGAAAGGTGCAGTGAAGGCTGTGGTGCTCGACGTGATGCAGTTGGGCGAGCCTGACGCCAGTGGCCGTCGCCGCCCGGAGGCTACGGGCGAGACCGTTACGCTGGAGTGCGACCAGGTGATTGTAGCTGTGGGCGTAAGCCCCAACCCACTCGTCCCCAACAGCATCGAGGGACTGGAACTGGGACGCAAGAACACCATCGTCGTGAACGAGCAGATGCAGAGCTCCCAACCTGCCATCTACGCAGGAGGCGACATTGTGCGCGGTGGAGCTACAGTAATCCTCGCCATGGGCGACGGAAGACGTGCTGCTGCCAACATGGCAAAACAACTCGCCCAATAAGCAAATAGAAAGAAATGAACGGTATTTATACGATTATCCTATTAGTTCTCAGCAATATTTTCATGACCTTCGCTTGGTATGGTCACTTGAAATTACAACAATCGGGGGTCAGCAGCAACTGGCCCCTCATTGGTGTGATAGCCTTCAGCTGGGCCATTGCCTTTTTCGAGTATTGCTGTCAGGTGCCAGCCAACCGTATAGGCTTCGTCGACAACGGTGGACCTTTCACGCTGGTACAGCTGAAGGTAATCCAGGAGTGCGTGTCGCTGGTGGTCTTCACCATCATCGCCAACATCCTTTTCCAGGGTCAGGCGCTCCACTGGAACCACTTCGCGGCATTCGCCTGTCTGATAGCGGCAGTGTATTTCGTGTTTCTCAAATAACCATCAAGCAACAAGAAAAGAAGTAAGAAATGAATCAAAACAACATAGAAGAGATTTTCAAGAATGACCTGTACAAGTATTTGACATCCACCGGCCGTGTGGACGCCCATCTGCCCGAGGCACCCGACATCGAGGAGCTGTGGCCCAAAATTGGCGAGAGCTACCTGCCCGACGGTCTCCGTGAGTTCCAGCACTACCCCACTGTCTCCCTCGGATGGATTATGTTCGTGGGTATGGCGGTGGCAAAATACTGGGACGAGGACTGGGAACTTTACAGTAAGGTAGAAGACCTGTATGTGTATCTGCGCGACAGCATCGACTTCGACCACATGGATGACTACATCTGCGAGAAAGTGTTGCTCCTCAACGAGGCTTCCCATAAGGAATTGACAGCGGTTGTCGGCGAGTGCGCATCCCGCACCTACAATCTCCTTTGCCACCAGGGATTTGAACCGGGCACGGAGAAAGCCTTCCGCGGTTTTGTGGCAGCCCTCCACCAGATGTACCTGATGGGAGCAGCCATCGAACTGAAGTCACTGGGTTACCACATGACGAAGATTTAGGGTTGCCCCTTCATCATGGCACCAACAAGGAGGAATCTCCGTAGCTCAAGAAGCGGAAATCATGGGAGAGGGCGTAGTCATACACCTTCTTCCAGTCGCCGTGAAGGAAAGCACTCACCAAGAGCAAAAGGGTACTCTGCGGCTGATGGAAATTGGTAACGAGCATCTTCACCAGCTTGTATGTGTAGCCGGGCGCAATGATGATCTGCGTGCTGCTGTGCAAGGCCTCCAGTCCGTTGCGGTCGAGATAATCCAGAATTGCCTGGATGGCCTGCATTGGGGTGATGCCCTTGACCAGGTTTCCGTCATCGCCCAGCTCGTAGGGGTCCCATTGGTTCACATGCAAATCCTCTTCGCTGGCATCAGGATGGTCTATCAGGTGGACGCCCATATAGTAAAGGCTCTCGATGGTGCGCACACTGGTGGTTCCTACGGCTATCACGCGGCACTCATGCTTGAGCAGTTTCTCCAGGCTGCGCCGATGCACCACGATGTATTCGGTATGCATCTGGTGCCCTTCTATTTCCAGACTCTTCACAGGCTTGAAGGTGCCTGCGCCCACATGGAGTGTCACCTCCTCCCGGTCGATTCCGTGCGAGTCAAGGTCTGCCAGCACTGACTCCGTGAAATGGAGTCCTGCTGTGGGAGCGGCCACACTGCCCTTGATCTTGGAATAGACAGTCTGATAGGTGGTCTTGTCGCTCTCCTCCGTCGCCCTGTTCAGATAGGGCGGAATGGGCAGTTCGCCCACAGCCTCCAGGATTTCGGCAAAGGAAACATTCTCATTGTCCCAGTCGAAATCCACCCAATAGTTGGTACCGCCCACACCGTGTGTCTCTCCTCTGCGCATAGTGGCTGAAAGGGTCAGTCTGTTGCCCTTGATCTCGAAGTTGCGCCTCAGGCTTCCCTCTTTCCATTTCTTAAGATTGCCGATCATGCAGAGCCATGAGCAGTGGCCTGATGTCTGGAACATCAGTTCGTAGTCGGTGGGGGCTGCAGGTTCCATGAGGAACACCTCTATCAGCGCTCCCGTCTCCTTGCGGAAATGGAGCCGTGCCTGGATGACCTTCGTATTGTTGAACACCATCAAGGCACCCTCAGGCAGATAGTCGGGCAAGTGATGGAACACGTCATCGCTCACCTCCCCGTGTCGGTAAACGAGCAGCTTGGAATGGTCGCGCTGGACTATTGGAAACTTGGCGATTCGCTCATCGGGCAAATCGTAATTGTAATCACTGATTCTTATGTGTTTTGTATCCATCTTTCGTCTTAAATAAAACAAGTCATGACACTGGCTCGCAGCATGGCATAAACGACCGTGAAGACGAGTACGCAGAGTATCGACTCAATGTCATCGTTGTCATAACCAGTACTGGTATACTGGGTTGAAATATACTTGATATCGGGAGAAATCTTCCTGTACAATTTGTGGAAGAGCAGGTAGACACTTCCTCCCACCACTGTGCCGAAGAGAATGCCGCAAGCGATGTCACTCGGGTAATGCACCCCAAGATAAAGACGGGTCCAGCAGTTGAGCAGTGACCAAAGGGGCAATGCCAAAGACAGGATCCTACTCCTGGTGAGCAGGGAGAAGAACACTGCCAGCGACATGGTGTTGGCAGCATGGGCAGAGAAGAAACCATAGTCCTTGAGACGCATTCCGTCGACCACGTGGACCAGATACTTGACTGTGGGGTCATTGCTGGGACGCCATCTTGCCACGGTGGGTTTCACTATGCCGTCGGTGACACCTGTGGCAATCAGCACACAGAGCAAAGCACCGCCCACAACAAGGGCTATCTGCCCCATCGTCTCGTTGTTGCGCACTACGACACAAAAGAGCGCCACATAGAGGAACACCCACGTGAACCCCGACGTCAGCACCATAGCCAACTGGTCAAGGAACACATTGTTGCTGCCATTGAAAAACTGCAGGATGCCCAGGTCTGACAACGTTGATACGAGTCCCATATTTGATAAAACTATTATTGCGTATTGCAAATCGTTGATTCTCTTTTATTTATAGATTTCTGACATTTTCCTCTCCCACATTCACCCCCGAATGGGAGCAAACAGGGAAAGCTGTATCTATGCAAAGGTACAACGAATAATCGTATCACCCAACGGCCATTGTGCCTTTAACACTACTTTAACGTGACTTTAACACTTCCCCTGCGCCTCCTGTGGAGGTTACATATATTTGCTGCAAAACTCCTCACCAAGAGAAAAACCCTCCTCGTAGAGCCGTTCCAGTTTGCCGGTATCCTTCTCTATGCGTCCCACCTCCAACGGACGAATGGGACGGATGCAGGTAATCTTGCCAGCAGCCTCCAGATCGTCCACCAACTGAATCTGCTCGTTGTAGGACTTGTGGCGGTGGTCCAATGCCACGCGCAGGCGGGGATACTTTTTATATAAATAAGGTATACGGCGGTCTTTTCCCGTGTCGCGCCATCCTTTGTTGCGCGTCAAGACCACCACGTTGTGTTCGTGTCCCATGTCGATGGCATGCTGCACGGGGATACTGTCAGTGATGCCGCCGTCAAGCATCGGAATACCGTCCACCGTCACGATCTTGCTGACATACGGCAGACTGCTGGAGGCACGAACAATGTCGAGCGCACGCTGGCGGTCGTGACACTCGGAGAGATACATGGGCTGTCCGGTGAGACAATTCGTGGTGACCATCTCAAAGACACCGTCATTTTTGAAAAATGTGTCGAAATCGAAGGGAAGCAACTGGTTGGGAAACTTGTCATATAGAAGTTTGCGGTCGAAGATGCACCCCTGGGTCACCAGATGGCGCAAGCCGATATACTGGTAGCGCGCCAGGTAGTCGATGTTGGAGATGCGTGCCCGTCTGGGCTGCCGGCTGATGTATGACATTCCATTGCATGCCCCTGCCGACACTGCCACGACATAGCGGAAATACACGGCGTGCTTCATGAAGGCATCCAGCACGCCGTGTATTTCCGCTATGTCGTGGCT
>CAVCCB010000097.1:0-7904 GCA_963600595.1 Subdoligranulum sp. APC924/74
TCGGATTGCTCTACAACTTCGGTCACGCCGATGGACTGCAGTACGAACGCAAAGTTAAGTGAGACCACTGATTGATTTTATTTCGAACACGGAACTCACAGAATGAACGGAAGGGGCTAACGCCGTAAGTTGTGCAGTCTGTGTACCAAGCAGCAATGTTCCGTGTATTCCGTGCATTCCGTGTTCAAAAAAAACAAAGATATCTGCGTGTTAGTTTTAGTTCGAACACGGAACTCACGGAAAGAACGGAAGGCTAACGCCCCCATGGGTTCACTACGAGTAAAGTAAAAATTTCCGTGTATTCCGTGCATTCCGTGTTCAAAACCAAATAACTCTCCGTGTTCAAAAAAAAGACTTAGCGTTCTATCCAGCCGAACAAATCGTGCGCATCCAGGCAAGGACAAGCCTTCGGCGTAGTGCCGGGCAAGTCACGGTGCCCCACGATCTTCGCCTTCGGGAAGAGCTTATGCAGTTTGTACAGCAATTCTACAATACGTTCCGTCTGCGCCTCCGTGCGCGTGTCGCATGGCTTGCCAAGCTCATCCAGGCCACCCTCGTAGCAGATGCCTATCGAGCAGCGGTTGTACGGGCGGCAATGCGCCCCCACCTCCAGCAGCTTGCGGTGCTGCGTCATCGTTCCATCCTTACGGATATAAAAATGGTAACCGATGGTACGAAAGCCACGAGCCTTATGGTCGCGCATCAGCTGTTGCACACTGTAGTCCTGACTGCATCGGGTAGCCGAACAATGCAGAACCAGAAATCTGACACTCTCGGACGACTGCATCAGCTCGCCGTCCTCCACCCTGGCAAGGAGGGTGCGCTCATTGCGCACCGTCTCCCCACCAATGGTCATAGGATAAGTTTCCAACATCATAGCAGTAGCTATTGGTATTAATACATTCATACTTTAGTTATGTAATTTGGTGATAGGTTAGTCAACGCTTCCGTCGCTGCCGTCCCCACCGTCGGTGCTTGTGCCGCCACCGTCGGTGCTGGTGCCGCCACTGCTGGTGCCAGAGTCGCCGCCTGTAGAGGTGCCGGAGCCGCCGGAAGTGCTGCCGCCCGATGGGTTCTTGCCGTCATCGCTACTGTCATCGGTAGAGCCATCCTCACTGTCATCGCCGTACTTCACAAGGCTGATACGCTCAGGAATCAAGTCGTAGGTGCGCTTGCCGTTGCGGTCAACAGTGAACGAAGGACGGAAGGCAGGAACGATGTTCTTCACCAGATTGCTCTTTGCCTTCTTAGGGTCAGTCACCGACTTGTTGGTGATGAAACGGATGTAGAGCGTACCGAAGCCCAGAAGCTCGATGTTGTACCCCTTTGCGAGATTGTCCATCACATAGTAGGCATAGCGGTCGAGTACCGCCTTCACGTCAGCCGAGGTAGCCGTAGATTCATTCGAAATCTGCTTTGCCACCTGGTCTGTGGTCAACGTTCCGTTACTAACTGGGCGAACACTATAAACGGTCTCACCCTTACGAGTACCCATAGTCAAGGTACGGGAAAACACTTTGTAATACTTACTCATTATTGTAAAACGATTAAAAGATTAATACTAAATATGTATGCATCGCTCCGAACAAGGGCTTCTGAGTGTACCCAGGTGTTGAATTCTTCACTCATCACTCTTCGTTCTTCGTTTAGCTGGTGCAAAGATACGGCATCGGCTCAGGGCCATCCGTCGAAGTGTGTCGATGAACGTCGAAGTTTCATGCGACCTCATCATGCGCTTCATTACACCCTGAAGATGCGCTTCGTTAGCAGTCAAAGAAGCGCATCATCGGCACCTGACGATGCGCTTCATGAGAGTTCATGCAAGCACTTCTTCGATGGAGCATACAGGTTCGCCCAGATACTCCTCGATAAGTTTCACCTCACGGATGGTGAGAATCTGCTTGTTGTCAAACCTCTTGCCCTTGGCGGTCAAGAGTTCATACAGTTCCGTGCAGCGTTTGATTCCACTGGTAAGACGGCGCACGGCGTTCTGCGGTTCGCAGTCGGGGAAATACATCATCGCCAGGATCCGGCGAGTAAAAGTAGCTTTCAGTTTCATACCTTATTATATATATAGTTAAACATTCATTTACTGTCTTTTCCGAAAGACATGGCAAAGATACCCGTCTTCCGTCGCCACGTGCTGCACCCATGAGTGCATCATCCTTAACAGGCATTTAGCATTTTTCAGTCAGATTAAGCATCTGCTGCCCGTATTCTTGATGAAAAGGGACATTCTGTTCATAAGATCAGGAAAAGGCAGATGGAAGAATGTGCGAATGGAAAGGCGAACCGGTGGATAGCCACCGCCGCCGGGGAAGTTCGCCAGACAATGAGAAGATGGGAGTTCACTTCCATACGTCAGTTTTCCAAATTTCTCCAGATAAACCCGCGCACGCTCTCCAAGCTCCGCCGTCTCGACGGCACCTTGACCCTCGAGAGCGTCGCCAACATATACGGAAGGCTCATGCTCTTACGCAATCTGAAGTTTGCCGGCAATGAGATACAGGAAGAAGAACAGCGCCTCAAAGATTCCGTCTTTCGCATCATGATGAGTGCGGCCACCATACCGCAGAGCATCACCGACGATGTGCTCGACGAGCTGGAACACCAGCTATAGCGAGGCGACCCGTGCGTGGCATGACCCCATGGGGCATCTGCCGGCGGCACAACACCCGGCGGCAATGCCTCTGGGGTTATCCTGCGGAGAGAAACCAGCAACCAGCATACAACACATATTATGGACAACGAAAACAACGTATACAGCAGCGACGAAAGGGATGATGAGTTCTCCAACGACGACTTGTTCAACATCCAGTCGTGGGGTGCCGACCCGTCGGTGCGCGAACTCATCAACCAGTATGAGGACGGCGACATCATCAAGCCCGAACTGCAGCGCAATTACGTATGGGACAAGAAGGAGGCGAGCCGCTTCATAGAGTCGCTCCTCCTCGGTCTCCCCATTCCGAGCATCTTCCTCGCCAACGTGGCGGACGACAAGCGGCTCATCATCGACGGCTACCAGCGCCTCACCACCCTGGTGGACTACATCTCCAAGGGAACATGGAAAGACACCGGCGAACCCTTCCGCCTCTACAACTCCACCCTCATCAACGAGCGGTGGCGCAACAAGGCGTTCAAGGACCTCTCCGAGGCAGACAAGCGTCGCCTGCGCCTCTATTCCATCCACGCCATCATCTTCGAGCAGAAGAAGCCCAACAACGACTCGGGTCTCTATCAGGTGTTCGAGCGCATCAACACGAGCGGCAAGACACTCAACGCACAGGAGATACGCAACTGCGTGTATCAGGGCGACATGAACACGCTGCTCTTCCGGCTCAACGCACTCCCCGAGTGGCGCACCCTATACGGAAACGCCCACCCCGACGAACGCATGCTCGACCTGGAACTCATCCTGCGCTTCTTCGCCATGGACACCCCCGAGGTGTACTGCTCCGAGAAGACCTACATCAGCCTGAAGCAGACGCTCAACAAGTACATGAGCGACTATGTCAGCGCCACCCCCGAGTTTCTCGACGGGAAGGCACAACTCTTTCATGACACTATCCACTTCATCTATGAGAACTTTGGCGAGAATGCCTTCTTCAACCTGCAGAACGACTTTTCCAAGTATCGCAAGAAAACCTATCCCACCATCTTCGACTCGCTGATGATAGGCACCGCCATCGCCATGGAGCGTGGATATGAGGGCGATGCCGCATCGCTCAACGACCGGAAGGAACAGCTGCTGCGCAACAAGGAGTACAGGGAGTGCATCGCCTCCAGCACCATGCAGACCGTGAACATCAAAAGACGCATCAGTCTGGTGCTGTCGGAAATCTATGGCATGGAACTGTGATGCACAACGAAGAAGTAACCCATTCGGTGGACGACTGCAGGACGGAGATGCAGAAGTTGCGCAAGCTCATAGACAAGGAGGGCAAGATGTCGCCCGTCACCAACTACCTCACCAAGTATGCCGCCATCCGCTGCTGCGGCACCTTGGAGCAGGGCTACAAGAGCATCATCGCCGACTACTACGAGCAGTACGCCCCCGAGCTGGCCAAGTTCATCTCCACCCATGTGCGCGAGTCGTCGATGAACCCCAGCTACGGCAACATCATGAAGGTGCTCCGTGCCTTTGATGACGACAGGGCAGATGCCTTCAAGCAGGCTGCCGCAGAACTAGACGATGCCAAGATGCTGCAAGTCTCGCTGGAGTCGCTCAACGGCATCCGCAACAATATAGCCCACGGCCTTGTCGTCACGGTCGCCTTCAACGAGATAGACACCCATTTCCTCAACTCCGTGAAGATACTGGAGTGTCTTGACAGCGTGTGCTGCAGTCCCGCAACCGTTGCCCCCGCCGTTTCATGAGGTATAGTCTCGATGTCCGATGCGGTATACCCTCAAGTGGCAATGAGGTATAGTCTCGATGTCAGGTGAGGTATACCCTCGAGGAAGTCTTTGAACAATATCCCGAGTATTAATGTGCGCCAATGTGGCACACAGACTGGTGCTTCCGTATAACTAATAAATAATAACTTATAAATAATACTAACAACTACTCACTATCACCGATGACAGCATACGAAAAAGACATTACCTCACGCAGCACCCTGCATTATCTCAAGGGGCTCGCTGCCCGTTGGAAACAACACTTCAAGTACGACAAAGCCGTAAGGATAGCGCGCCGCAACGGTGCCACCATTGGCAACAACGTTGTCATGCCTCTGTCCTTGGCGAAGCGTGCCAACGCCAACCTCACCATTGGTGACCATGTCAGCATCCAAACCGACAAGATAGACCTCCGCAATCCCGTCACCATCGGCAATCATGTCATCATCGGTTCTGATACGGAAATCATCACCACTTCCCACAACATCGACTCCCCCGAGTGGGAGCATAAGCACTACGGCATCACCATCGACGACTACGTCTGGATACCCACCCGTGTGATGGTGCTGCCCTCCTGCCGGCATATCCATTACGGGGGGGGTAATTTCGAGTGGAAGCGTTGTGGTTAAGGACGTTGAGTCCATGTCCGTCGTAGGTGGTAACCCAGCCAAGGAGTTCAAGAAACGCCAGTGCGTCCACTCCAACCTCGTCGTGGAATCCCTCCTCGGCGGCGACTACCGCACCTACCGTGCCACCCGCAAAAAGGAATAATCTCCCATCGCGAACACAGATGTCTTAGTTTTAACCACGAATAGAACGAATTAAACGAATCTCTATCCACTGAGTTCTTTTATTTAACCACGAATCTGACGAATATAACGAATCTTTGTTGCTTGTAGCAAGCTCACGCAAAGGCGTAAGCTCATTCGTGTAATTCGTAAAATTCGTGGTTCCTAAAGACTCCTTTGTGGTTCCAAAAAAATTAGTGTTCAACAACAATACCATTCACGTTAATATGCAAAATCGTGACATCACCCTCGACATAGCCAAGGGTCTCGGCATCATCCTCGTCGTCGTAGGCCATTGCATCAATGGAAAGACCATCCCCGGCGTCTTCGTCTACGCCTTCCACATGCCCCTGTTCTTCTTCATCAGCGGCGTGTGCTTCAATGCAGAGAAGCACAGAGACTTCCTGCCGTTCCTGCATAAGCGCGTGCGTCAGCTCCTTCTGCCCGCAGTCATCTTCTCCCTCGTCCTCACCGCCATGTCCTCACTCCTGATGCCGGGCACAGGCTATAAATGGGAGAACCTCCTGTGGCAGGGATTCCCTGGAGCCATTTGGTTTCTCGGTGTCCTCTTCGTCACCGAACTTTTCTATTGGCTGATATATAATAAGGTGACGCGAGGCAATAGGAGACTTCTCTGCGTCAGCGTAGCCCTTTCGCTGGCTCTCGCCCTAGTCACAGCAACTCATGGGCTTTGCAATCCGTATCAACTGTTCGCCACCTTCGGCGCCTTGTTCTTTTATGGCGTAGGCCATCTCCTCCGTCCGTTCGTGTTGAAAGGCTCCCACAGATATAGCGTCAAGAGCCTCATCCCTCTGACGTGTATACTCTTCGCCGTCGAGTGCGCATCTACCGTCCTCACGGGACATCACATCGGTTTCTCGTCCAACGACATTGCCGCCACCGACCTCATCGCCTCCTTCACCGGTCTCTTCGCGCTCCTCAGCCTCTCCCGCTGCCTCAGCATTGTAGGGGGGGGGGAAGTTGCAGAGCCTACTTATATGGCTGGGCAACAATACGTTAGTACTGATGACGGTACACATGTTCTTTATCCAACTCAGCTGCTATCATCTTCAGCCGTTGCTCCCTACCCCCATTATATATAAGGTAGCCGAACAACTCTTCGTCTGGACTTTCTGCCTCCTCTCCGTCTGGTTTGTCAACCATTACGCCAAGTGGGCAATTGGAAAGTAAAACTATCCGTTCAATCTCTGATATCCGTGTTCGCTTAAAACCAAGGCGTCAGCCTCCGTTTAAAATCCGTCTGTGTTCTGCGGATAAAGAGTATAATTCGTGGTTCAATACCATGTCAGAAAGTTACAATAAAAATCGTATTCTCAAGAACAGCCTGCTGCTCTATGTCCGCATGCTCTTCACTATGTGGCTCAACTTATGGGCTACACGTCTGGTGTTGGCAAACCTTGGCGTAGAAGACATGGGTGTGTATGGCGTGGTAGGTAGCGTAGTCAGCACCTGTACCGTGCTAACAGGTGGCGTAACCAATGCCATTCAGCGTTTCATCACCTTCGAACTTGGGCGCAAGGACGGAAAACCCAATGCAGTGTTCTGTTCCTCACTCAATGTCATCTTCATCCTCTCGTTCATCCTCTTCGTCTTGCTCGAAGTGGTAGGACTCTGGATATTGAACCATAAGGTCAACATCCCCGAAGAAAGTCGCGCCGCCGCCCAGTGGGTGTTTCAGATATCCGTCCTTACCTGTATCGTCAACGAGATAAGCATCCCTTACAATGCACTTATCATTGCGCACGAGCGCATGGGTGCCTTCGCTGGCATCTCAGTCCTGCAGGTGGTCCTCTCCTGTGCAGCGGCCTATTGCCTTACCTATTTCGACCAACGTCTGCTTTGGTATGCCATCCTCATGGCAGCCATCGGCATCCTCATCCGCATTATCTATCAGGTCTATTGCGTCAGGAAGATTCCTGACTCGCAGTACCACATGATTATCGACCGCAGTGTGATGAAAGACATGATGAAGTTTGCCGGCTACTCTACAGCCAATGGTCTCTTGGGACTCGTAGCCTCACAAGGCATCACGTTCGTCATCAACTGGACTTTCGGTGTGGCACTCAATGCCGTCTACAACATCGCCCTGCAACTCAAGAACTCCATCCTGTCCTTTGCGCTCAATGTACAGCGTGCCATCTCGCCGCAGATTACGAAAACCTATGCCAGTGGTGAGTTGGAGACGCACCGCAAACTCGTAGTGGCAGGAAGCAAGATGGATGTCTTCATGGTGTATTTCATCATGATTCCCTTCCTCTTCCGTACGGAATACATCATGCACCTGTGGCTAGGTAATGTACCGCAATACACCGTACCCTTCGTTCGCTGCATCGTGTTCGTCTCATTGGCGTATGCCGTGTTTGAACCTATCCGCACCTCATTGCTTGCCACCAGCCGCATTGCCCGTTTTATGGTGGTGCCGGAAACGGTCGCCATCCTCATCTTGCCGCTCAACTATGCCATCGGCAAATATACAGGCAACGCCACATGGCTCATCCTCTCTATCCTCGGAGCGGAAATGGCAAGCTTCTTCTTCCGTTGCTGGTATGCGGTAAAGGCAACGCCCGTCAGTGCTTATGAGATTATCAATAGGATTATCCTCCGTTGCCTCCTTGTGGCAGCCTGTTCCTCTGCCGTCTGCTACGGTCTGTCCGTCGTGACATCCGAAACCATTTTGGGACTCATCATACTCCTCGC
>CAVCCB010000098.1:0-7795 GCA_963600595.1 Subdoligranulum sp. APC924/74
AATCATCCCTTCTTACGGTAACGAAGTTCATCATTCCGTAAGGGATGCGCTTGCGGTAGATACGCTTGCGCTTCTCAAATTTCTTCTTTATCGGATTATTCTCCATGAGCAGCTCTCCTTCTTTTGCAATTTGGTGGCAAAGTTAGCATAAATATTTGGAATAAGCAAGAAAAGAATATTTTTTGTATTAAGCGTGGTTAAAATATCCTTTTCTGTTTATGTTTCTTCTATAAAACGTGTGTACGCACGAAATAACGACATAAAGAGTGCCCCATTTACCCCAATTGAAGTGAATATATGATTATTTATTGAAACTGCAATAGTTTTTGGGGATTTTTCTTTTTTTTACAGAAATATTTTGTACTTTTGCACTCGAATGTTGATTCTTTGGCGTCACTTTCTATCACGAGGTTCGAGGCGGATTAACGGCAAAGCGAGAGCCTTAAGTTTATAAACGGTTGGGCAGGATAACATTTTGCCACAACTTAATTTTAATTTTTATACATGAGAAAGGTCTTTATAGTCATTGCCATGGCCTCATACTGTTTGGGGGTGATGGCGCAGAATGCAGGGGAGCATCAGGAAAACTACCGCTGGAAGGTGGAGGCTGAGGCTGGCGTGAGTTGCAGTGTGCTCGATACCGATGTGTCGGGACTTTCCAAAACAACTTACAAGGTGAGGCCGGGATTCACCTTTGGTGTCGCGGCAGAGTATAATGCGGTGGACAATCTTGCCGTGGGGCTGGGTGTCAGCTTCGTGCAGCGCGATTATCTCTACCAGAATCTGGGCAGTGATGCTTGGAGAACACGCTACAACAACAATTTCATCAGCATCCCCCTCACTGTGAGCTATTACCTCATCCACAATCCCTACAAGGAGAAGGGACTTTGGCTGAAACCCCAGGTGGGTGTATACTACGACTACTTCCTCTCCATGCACACCGATGGAACTTATCCCATGAATATCATGGAGGGATACGATGGCGACGGGACTTACCTAGATTATAAGGACACTTACGACTTCAGTGCCAACGAGAACCATCTCCGCCGCAGCCTCTTCGGTGGCGAGGCAGGCATAAAGGTGGGCTATTCATTCGGGTGCATAGATGCCTTCGCCGGCTATCGTTACCAGTATGGCTTCTCACATATCTACCAGGACAAGTCGCGCAACAGCAAGACATCGCGCCGCAACTCCAGCATCATCACCGTGGGAGTCTCCTGTAAGTTCTGATGAGCCATTCGTTATGTAAACTGTTTGTCACATTTATTTTAAGACAATATGATAAAAAAATATATTTACAGCCTCGTTCTCATGGCAGCCATGTCGCTGACGTTTGTAAGTTGTGTGGCTGACATAGAAGCCAACAGCAAGTCGGTCTTCGACTACACCGACAATGACGTGAAGTCGTATGGCGACCTGTTTGAGGTGTTCTGGAGTGTCATGAACCAGCGCTATTGTGACTTGAACGAGCAGGCGGGCACCTCCTCGGTCGATTGGGACCAGGTGTATGCCCAGTATAAGCCGAAGTTCGATTCTCTGAAGACTTTTTCGCAAGGCAGTGAATTCACCCAGGCAGAAATCCAGGCAGACAACGAGAAGGCAAAGAAGTATTTCGATGACATCGTCGGCAATATCATCGACCAGCATTTCTATGTAAAAGTCACTCTGCCAGTCTCACATTCCTCCACGGAGACAGTTCTGTTCAATAGTGAACTGCGTAAAAGGGACACTTATGTTCATCTGGCTTATCGTTGGGGATATCTCAAAAAACACCTCAACCTGGATGGAACCGCCTTTGCCTATGGCACGCCTGGTAGCCTGTATATGTTTGGTGGATTCTTGAAGAATCATCCAGACATTTACTATTTGGGATTCAGTGAGTTCTCCATCATCGAAAACTGCTATTATACCTATCAAGAGGACTACCTACCCGTTAACGAGGAGAGTTCCTACCACCTGGACCAGCAGACCATCATCGAAGAGTTGAGTATGTCGGGTGACCCGAAAGAGAAGTATGCCAAGACAGCTCAGGAGGCTGTCACACTGCTTTCCGCCATCGACCAGTACCTGGCCTCGGAAGAGGTGCAGACTGCTTGCAAGAAAATGACAGCCTATAGCAACGATGGCGACTACTATGGCATGTGGGAGTGTGTCAAGAAGGCGGGCGATGATGCACCCGACATTATCAAGAACCTGACGAATACTAATGATGTGACCGAGGTGACGAAACAAATCACGAAGGCGATGGAGAGAGACAGCACTTGTCAAGCCATTTGCGCTGATGGAGACTTTGAAGAATGGTATTCTGCTGCATTGGCCCAGTACCTGTGTCATGAGCGGGAGCTCAATGCTTTTTGGACAGACTTGATGTTTACATACAACCATCCTCTCGTGGAAACGTACCGCCGCAAATTCCTGGAACCGTTGGCTGCGGGCAAGATCAACAAGCTTATCTTCGATGTGCGTGGCAATGGAGGTGGGAATGTTGCGGACACCCGGCTCCTCACCGATTTCCTGGTGAGCCATTCCGCCGTGTACTGTTATGCGAGGAAGAAGGAAGACAACAATCCTTACGGCTACAGTCCCTGGGTGCCGCAGCAAATCTCCGTGACATCCAGTAGCTTGGGCCGTGACATCCCAACGGTCGTTCTGATAGACAACCACAGCGCCAGTATGTCAGAATCGACGGCACTGATCCTGAAAAGCCAGGGCGACCATGTGAAGACGGTGGGAAGAAACAGCTGTGGCGCACTGTGTATGCTTACCGATGAAAATTCTTCCAACAACGGAGGATGGATTGGCAAGGTGACCAGCTACCTGGAGTTCTATATGCCATTCATGATGACCAAGGATGTGAATGGCAACGTGCTGGAGGCAGTGGGAATCACGCCCGACTATACACTCCCCGCAATGACTGATGAAGAAATTTCCAAGATGGTGTTGGAACCCGCTTCCTTCAAGGACAGGGACATGGACAAGGCAATCGAGATTTTGCACTAACATATACTTTAGATTATGAAGAAAAGATTCTTGAACATCTTGACCATGGTCGTGCTCAGCATGGCAATG
The DNA here is from genome assembly GCA_963600595.1 of Subdoligranulum sp. APC924/74. Lineage (GTDB taxonomy): Bacteria > Bacteroidota > Bacteroidia > Bacteroidales > Bacteroidaceae > Prevotella. The sequence continues at coordinate 3,070 of CAVCCB010000098.1, forward strand.
GTATTCGTCGCTTCCTGCAGCAAGGACAGCGACATCAACGAGCCTACACCGACTCCCAGTCCGACACCGACTCCTACGCCGACTCCCACTCCCAAGGACACCACGGCAAAGTACACCGTCATATTCTATGGTTGCGGTGGCGGTAACATCGACGAAGACCTCTTGCGCAACCTCCAACAGATCAAGGAAGCAGGCAAGAAGGACAGTGTGAACTTCGTGGGACTCGTGAAACACTCTGCCTCCTATCAAACCGAAGAAAAGTATGCCGGAGTGCGTTACAGGACCATGATCAAGGATAGCCTGACTTCGGTAAAGAAATACGAGGCGAGCTACCGCATGGACGATCCAGCCAACCTCACCAAGTTCATCACGGACTCCAAGAAGGAGATGCCGGCGAAGCATTACATCCTGGTGTTGTGGAACCATGGCAGCTTCTTCGGAGATGGAGAGAAACCGGTGCAGGACAGCTATCCCGAGAAGACCAAGTCGCGCGCCGTATTGTATCAAGACGGCACCGCCCTGTCGACCTACGAGATAGAGAAGGCAATCAAGGATTCCGAGACAAAGTTCGACCTCGTATACTTCGACTGCTGTGAGATGGGAATGGTGGAGACCTACTACCAGCTCAAGGACTGCGCACGCTACATCATGGCTTCCGTGAACACTGTTCCTTATCTTGCCGGCGACTACACGCGGTTGATGAACGACCTACAGAACAAGTCTACCCTGGAGGATGCCATCAAGGATTTTGTGCCGGGAACCGTGAATCGATGGTATGAGGATTCAGGGGTATCCGCAAAAGACTCCCTCGACCTGGGATGCTTTGACACGAGCTACCTGGACGACCTGAAGGAGAAGGTGAAGGCAGCCGCCACTTACCTGGACGGTGCCATTACCTCAGATGAGGCAAAATTGGACGAGATGGGTGACATGGTCAGCAGGGATAGCTTCTTTGTCATTAAAGTCGGCCATGTCTGCGTTGATATGGTGTCTTCCTTCAAGCGGTTGGCGGAGATGACGAATGACGAGACCCTCGCCGGTCACGCTGCTGCCATCGAGAGTGTGATAGAGAAGATGACGGTAGCGCGGAAAGCTTATGTCGGTCCCGAATGGTTGGACAGCAAGATCAGCATAGGCGTCACATGGCCCACGTTTGGCTTTTGGGATTATTACAGCGTGAAAAGTCCTGCTTACTGGGCGGATTATCGTACAGCCATCGACAACTCCGCCTTCATCAAGGATGCGGGATGGGACACCTTCCTGAATGATGTCACCATAAACTTCCATCTCGTAGACAACTAATCCTCACTTAGGAAATCTTTTATAACAAAAATCCCCAATCCATGAGTTTTTGCTCTCGGATTGGGGAACTTTTATATAGTATTTGTTTTAGAAGTCTAATGACGACTCTTTCAGGTCTACAGCCTTCGCCGTCAGCGTACCCTTGCCTTTCAGCACTACGAGGCACTTGCCGAAGAAAGCCTTGCGGTTGTTTGCCTTGAAACGCTCCAGGGAGGTCTGGCAACCGTTGTCAACACCGATGATTTCGGCATCCTTGCTCGACAGGGAGAAGAAAATCTCGTTGTCGGCATTGGGACAGAGGTTGCCGTCCTTGTCTACCACGTCTACCTCAACGAAGGTGGTGGGATGGTCGCCGTAAGCCTTGTTGCCCTGATAGGTGTTGCGCAGTACGATGTGGTCGGGTGTTCCTGCGGTCTTGATGACCTGCTTGCCCACCTGCTTGCCATCCTTGCGTGCCACCACCTTTACCTCGCCGGGCTGGTAGGTGACGCGCCACATTACATGATACTCTGTGGACTTCTCATGCTCCGCACCGTTGTTGGCGGCACCGTAGACGTTCTTCTTGCGAACGCCCTGGCTCTTGCCGTTGACGAACAGTTCTACCTCGTCGGCGTGGTTGTAGTAGCACCACATATCAATGGTCTGTCCGGGAATCCAGTTCCAGTGGGGGAAGAGATGGAGTACGTCCTTGTCAGTCCACTCACTCTGGTACATGTAATAGCTGTCCTTGGGGAAACCTGCCAGGTCTACGATGCCGAAATAACTGCTGCGGGCAGGGTAGGCGTAGGGCGTAGGCTCACCGATGTAGTCAAAGCCCGTCCAGATGAACTGACCGCCCACGAAGTCATTGTGCTTCACCACGTCCCATGTCTCCTCGTGTGTACTGCTCCAGGAAGCGTGCATGTTGTCGTATGCCGAACACATATACGTTGGATCGGTATAGGGCATCCACCATTCCTTGGGGGCTGTGATGATACTGTCGGAAGGCATCTTGTAGAAGCCGCGTGTCTGCAAAGCCGACACACTCTCCGAGAAGATGAACGGCTTGCCGGGGAAGTTCTTGGGAACGTCCTTTGCCCACTGGTGATGATAGTTGAAACCTATCACGTCGATGGCACCGCTCTTGAAGAGATGGTTGTTGGGGTCTGGCTCATTGCAGCCTGCGGTGACGGGGCGGCCGCCGTCGGGGTCGTTCTCCTTGATGATCTCTGCCAGGTGCTGGGTGAGCAGGGAGTTGACACTCAATTCCCCGTCCTTAGCCAAGGTGGAGGCATCGTGTCCGGCGTTCAGAATCAGGTTTGCCTGTTCGAGGGTCAGGGTGTCTGCATCAGCCGAAGACCACTGCTCAAGCACCTCGTTGCCAATGCTCCACATGATGATGCTGGGATGGTTGCGGTCGCGCTTCACCAAGTCGGAGAGGTCGCGCTGGTGCCACTCGTCGAAGAAACGTGCATAGTCGTTCTGCGACTTCTTGCGGCGCCACATATCGAAGCTCTCATCCATGACCACGAAACCCATCGAGTCGCACATATTGAGCAACTCTGGGGCTGGTGGGTTGTGGCTGCACCTGATGGCGTTCACGCCCATGTCTCTCAGAATTGTGAGCTTGCGGTGGAGGGCATCCTCGTTGATGGCTGCACCGAGACATCCCAGGTCGTGATGCTCGCAGACACCATTAATCTTCAGATTCGTGCCGTTGAGGAAGAATCCCTTCTGGGCATCGAACTTGACATCACGGAAACCTGTGGTTGTCGTGACGGCATCCACGGTTTTCTTACCCACCAGCAGTTCTGTCTTCACCGTGTAGAGGCAAGGGTTGGCGATGCTCCACAGTGTGGGGTTCTGCACCTGGAGCGTCTGCTCCGTCTTGTCGCTTGTGGAAGAGGCTACCACCTTTCCCTTGGCATCATACACCGTGTTGCGGAACTTGGGCTTGCTTGTCTTGCCCTGCCAGTCAATACGCACCTTTACCTTACCGTCGGGGGTGGTGGAGACATACTGTCCCCACTGGTTGATGTATATATTAGAGGTTTTAGTAAGCCAAACATGGCGGTAGATGCCGCAACCGCTGTACCAACGGCTGTTGGGCTGGTCGCTGTTGTCTACTTTGACAGCGATCACATTGTCACCTTTCTTATTAATATAAGGTGTAAGGTCGTATTCAAAACTGCTATATCCATAGGGGCGGGTGCCGAGCTGATGGCCGTTGATATAAACCGTGGCGTTCATGTAGACACCATCGAAGCCTATGACATAGCGGTCGAACTTCTCCTTGGGGTTGACGGAGAAATGCTTGCGATACCAGCCCACTCCTCCGGGCAAGGCACCACCGCTGGCACCAGAGGGATTACTTGGCAGAAAGTCGCCCTCGATCGCCCAGTCGTGGGGCAGGTCGAGCGCTCTCCAAGTCTGGTCGGCATAGGATGACTTCTCCATGCCCGCACTGTCTGCAAGCGTGAAGAGCCATCCCTTGTCGAAGCATTGGCGCTCGCGGGCATCTGCCGATAGCCCGCAAGCCAACGCCATCATGAATAATATTGATTTCTTCATAATTACTTGAGTTTAACAACCACCTGCTTACCGGCATACTTCACCATCTTGCCCTTAGGCGACTTGGCGAGGTTGACACCCTGGCCGTTCTTTGCATTCACAAGAATTACATTGAAGCGACGGCTCTGGAGCATACCGTCGAACGACCCCTTGCGGGCACCGATGGTGACGGTCTTCTGTGCATCGTTGTACTTGATGTCGAAGGTGGCATACTTGCCCTTCTCGTAGTTGTAGTTGGTACCCTCGTCCTCATAGACTGTGAACTCGCCGTCCTTGCCGGCATATACATAGAGGTCGATCAACTCAGCTTTCTTCTGGTCGCTCCACTCCATCTCCGGACCGACAGGGAGGATAGCGCCTTCTGGTACGAATACAGGAATCTTCTCGTAGGGAGCGTCAGCCACGATGGTCTGGCCACCAGCATAGTACTTGCCGGTATAGAAGTCATACCAACCCTTCTGCTTGGGCAGGTAGACGTTGCGGGTGTACTTCTGGTACTCGCCCACAGGACAAGCCATCAGGGCAGGACCGAACATCCACTGGTCCTTGATGTCATATACATTGTCATCGCCGTTGAAGTCCATCACGAGCGCACGCATCATGGTGTAGTCCTTCAGGTGAACCATACCTGCCATGCTGTAGAGGTAAGGCATGATGCGATAGCGGAGCTTGTCGTAAGCCACGATGGTCTTATAGGCAGGATGGTCGGCAGGGGCGATGTTCCACACCTCGCGGGTAGGCCACTGGCCATGGGTACGGTAGAGGGGAACGAAGCAACCGAACTGGTTCCAGCGGGTCTGCAACTCACGCCACTCCTTGAGGTCGGCGTTCTCTGTACCATTCTTGTCAAACTCCTGCTGGGCCTTCACATAGC
>CAVCCB010000099.1:0-7718 GCA_963600595.1 Subdoligranulum sp. APC924/74
ATGGACATTCGTGTTAAAGATAAAACATGAATTGTCGTGAATGAACCACGAATTACACGAATCTGACAAATGTTTTTTCGAACCCGGGGCAACGCCCACTTAATTATTAATTCTTAATTATTAATTCTTAATTATTAATTATTAATTATCAAAACAGGTTGACCTGGTAGCAGGCACCGCCGGAGAAGTACTTGCCATTCTGGAGGGTAGCCTGGAGGAAGAGGTGGCGCCAGAGGAGGCAGTCGGCACCCACGTTCACGCCGTCGCCGGTGTACTCCACGATGCCGCGGAGGTTGGGGGCGAAAGAGGGGTTGTAAGTGATGCCGCCCACGATGCTGTTCCACTTCGCGTTGTACTCACGGCGGAAATGGCGGTAGGCGGCGTGAACGCCGATGTTATGCCTGCCGGGCGTGAAGTGCTTGGTGGCTGCCACGAAGAAATTGGAGAAATACATGCTGCCGCCATCCTTTCCCCGGGAACCGATGGGGTCGTTGGAGCCGAGGGCGATGGAGGGCCAGTACTTGCCTTCCTTCAGGGGCTGGAGCTTCACGGAGAAATAGCGGTCCTTCTCGTTGTAGGCAGGACTGTCATGACCCTCGCGCTTCGACTTGAGGAGCGTGAAGGCATAGGCAATCTCTATCCAACGGAACGGGGTGATGGAGACGGAGAATGCCGCCGAGTTGTATTTCTCACCCTTATAGAGGAACATTCCGCCGCTGGGTATCAGATGGTTGTCCATGTAATAGCCGCCGATGCGTGCGGTCCCCACCTCCTCCATGTCGGCTGACGGCGTGTGGAGGAGTCCCTTGAGTCCGGTGTATACCTGGGCGTTGGCAGAGGTCGCCACGAGGATTGTCAACGTGGCGATGATGATGCGAAACTGTCTCATTCTTGTGCCTCCTTTCTTTCTTTAAAGGTGAAGTCGGGGTCCATGGTGTCGGTGCCCCAGGGGATGAGGTCGCGGTCGAACCAGGAGGTGCGCTCGTTCTCCTCGGGGTCGGTGAAGTAGGTGGCGGTGGTGTAGGGCTGCGCCTCCACGTCGTAGGTGAGGCGGAAGTTGCTTGCCGGACGGAAGTTCACCTTATGGGCTGTGCGCCTGTAGGGCGGCAGCATGACGATGACCTTGAAGCCCGCGTCCTTGTGCAGGTATTCGCTGTAGGCAGCGTAGAGTCCCACGCTCACGTGCTTGAAGTGGCGGAACGCCTCGCCCACCATACCGTAGTCTCCGTAGGCGTAGCGGCCTCCGCGGAGGGAGATCTGCGTGTTCCACTGGTGGAGCCACACTTCGGGTCCCACCTGGAAGGTGAGTCGGTCCATCTTGCTCATCTCCCACCCCGACGCCATCGACCAGTAGCCGGTGTATCCGAGCTGTAGGGAGAGGGCGAGCCAGCGGTTTGCCACGAAGAGGTTCTTCATGTCGATGCCGTAGCGGTCGGTGCCGAAGAGTCCGCCGCTGAACTTCATCTTCCAGAACTTGCCCACGGCGAGCTGCTTGGAGAGGGATGCCAGCCCCAAGCGCACGTTCCTGTAGCGGTCGCCGTACTGGTTGAAGACGGGCACGACGGCCTGTGCCGCCACTTCCCACCGCTTGCCCATGTTCCAGCGTGCGCCGGGAGTGAGGTTGACGAGCACGTCGTAGACGCGGTTGTTGAAGTAGATGTCGCGATAGTGGAAGTCCACGCCCATGAACACGTCCACGGTGCCCGGGCGGGTCTGCGCGGGGAGTGACAGCGGAACGGCGAGCATCGCCAGAAGAATTAGTTGTTTAAACATATCTCAAAATATTTCCATCATTCAATATTTCAATATTTTAATTCAACTTTCGGAAGTTCCGAAAGAAGGGGGAGTTAATGGAAGTTAGGGGGAAGTTATCGCTCTCTGCGAGAGCTCGGGAAGTTAAGGGACAACAGTCTTGTTGCTGAATATTCGCTCCCAAGAGAGAAAGGCTAATGTCCCTTAACTTCTCTCTAACTTCCCTTAACTTCTTTAACTTCCCTACATCAGAAACTTGAATATTTTAATCTTTGTTCTTCCCGTAGTGGTAGCCATAGCCATAGCCGTAGCGGTAGCGGTAGTAGTGGCCGTAGCGGCCGCCCTGCGCCTTGGTGCCGTTGAGGACGAGCGACATGTTCTTGAACTTCTTGTCCCTGTAGAGCTGCTCCAGGTCGCCCAGCATCGAGCGTTCCATCAGGCCGGAACGCACCACGAAGACGGTGCGGTCGGCGAGCTTCTCGATGATCTGCGTATCTGCCACCACCTCGATGGGCGGACAGTCTACGAACACATAGTCGTACTCCCCGCGCATTTTCTCGATGAGCTTGCCGAGGCGGTCGGAGAAGAGCAGCTCGGTGGGGTTGGGAGGCATCGTGCCGATGGGCAGGATGTCGAAGCCCTTGGCGTAGCCGAAGTCCTCGCCATGGCAGATGATGCCCTGGAGGTCGTCGGTGCGGCCGTTGAGATAGTCGCTCAAGCCCTCGCCGGGACTCTCCACGAGCATGGACACGGAGCCGTGGCGGAGGTCACCGTCGATGACCAGCACCTTCTTCTCCTTGATGGCCAACGACATGGCGATGTTGGGCGAGAGGAAGCTCTTGCCCGAACCGGGGTTGTATGACGTGAAGACGATGACCTTCTGCTCGGGATGGCTGCCGATCATGAACTCCAGGTTGGTGCGGAGCACGCGGAACGCCTCGTTCACGATGTCGCGCTTGCCCGGCTTCACCACGATGCGGCGCACCTCCTTGCGCTTCTTCCAGAACTGGATGCGCTGGCGGAGCGTGGGACGGTCCTTGCGGCTGAGCCAATAGGGTATCTCGCCAAGGAAGGGGATGGTGACGTTCTTGAGGTCCTTGCGTCCCCTGACGGTGGTGTTCATGTTCTCACGCACGAAGATGATGACCACGGGGATGAGCAAGCCCAGCACGAACGCCACGAGCAGGATGTTGCGGCGGATGGGCGCCACGGGCTTGATGTCGCCCGTAGGGGGCGTGATGATGCGGGTATTGTAGGCGGTGAACGCCTTGCTGAGCTCGTTCTCCTCACGTTTCTGGAGGAGGAAGAGGTAGAGCGCCTCCTTCACCTTCTGCTGGCGGCCCACGGTCTGCAGGTACTTCGCCTGGTTGGGGTTGCTGGCGATCTGCGAGGTGGTCTGCGCCTCGTTAGCCTGGAGGTGGGAGAGCTGGGTGTTGAGGGTGGCCACATAGTTGTCGATACTCTGCACGATGCTGTGACGCAGGGCGGCGAGGTTCTCGTCATAGTCGGCAACGAGCGGGTTCTGCTCGCTGGAGTTAGCTACGAGGTTGTTGCGCTCCAGCTGCTGCTTGTTGTATTCTGCTATCTGCTGTTCGATGCCCGGGCTCTCTATGCCGCTGTTGCTGGGCAGGAGCTGGTTCTTGCCCACCTTGCCGTTGAGATAGTCGCGGATGTACTGCGCCATGGCGAGGTGGGAGTTGATGTCGAGGATCTGCTTGTCTGCCTCGGTGCTGCGCTGCATATACTGCTGCGCGGCGGTCTCCACGTCGGGGAGCAGGTTGCTGCTCTTATAGGAGGAGATGCTGCGGTCCACGTCGCCCAGCTCACGCTCGATCACGCCCAGACGGTCGGTGATGAAGTGGGAGGTGGAGACGGTCATCTGGTTCTTGTCGTCCATCCAGTTCTTGCGGTAGACGGCGATGATGGTGTTGAGCACGTCCTCTGCGCGCTCGGTGAGCACGTCCTTGTAGGTGAGGTCGATGATGGTGCTCTTCTCCTCGCTGATGGTGGCGGAGAGCGACGTCTGGATGGCGCTGGTCATGGCGTAGAGGCTGGAGCGGCTCACGTGGAGCACGGGAGCGTCGCCGCCGCGCATGAAGGGTGCGTAGGCGTTAGCCACGGTCACCTGGATATAGCCCAGAGGCGTGTGCACGTGGGTGTCGAGCTTGCCCTCGATGTCCTTGTCGCACACCACGGGGTTGCCCTGGCGGTCGGTGCCCTGGAGGTTACGGACGACAAACTTGTAGTTGCCCACGAGGTAGAGGTCCATCTGTGCGCTCTGCATGTCGTTCATGCTGAGGAACTGGACGGTGACGGGCAGGTTCTTGCCATAGAGTGCCACGGGGTGGAAGGGTCCGTCTACGGAGTAGCTCACCTCGAGGTGCAGCTGCTTGCCGGTCTCGAGGAGTACGGAGGGCGACTGTATGGCAATGAGTTCGTTGTTGACGTTGGACTTGACGGTACCGAGTCCCATGTCGGAGAACATGGAGCTGACGTCGCTGCTGATGCTCTGTCCCTTTCCGTCGTCCTTGATCAGGAGGGAGGCGGTGCGCTGGTACACGTTGGGTGTGGCGAGCAGGTAGCAGGCGGCTATGCCGAGGCACACGGCGAGGGAGAGGACGAACCATTTCCATCGCGCGAGACAGAGATAGAAGAGGTCTTGCAGACGGATGAAGTCGTCGCCCTGGGCAGGGCGGCGACTCATGGGTGCCGCGGGAGACGCGGGATTGTTCTGTATCATTTATTCATCAATTTTTGTCGGACATGTTTTTTATTTATCCGCGGAACATAGACGGAATTCAAACGGAAAAGCTCCGTATAAGTTCCGATGTTTATTTTTATCCGCAGAATTTAGACGGAACTCAGACGGAAAAGCCGTCCGTAAGATCCGTCTACCCTTAAAACACCTTTAGAGAGAATTGTGTGAGTTTTTAATTACTTGACTTTCAGGAACGTGAGGACGGTGACGAGGAGCGAAGTGACACTCATCCAGAAGCCCGTGGACTGCACGGTGTTGCCGTTGAGTGTGGAGCTGCGCTTCTTCGTGTCGTTGGGGTTGACATAAACCACGTCGTTCTGCTGGAGGAAGTAGGCGGGTGAGCTGAAGATGTCCCTGCCGGAGCAGAGGTTCACCTTGTAGATCTTCTGCTGGTTGCCCTCCTTGCGCAGCACCATCACGTCCTGACGGCGGCCCTGGATGGTGAGGTCGCCCGCCTTGCTGATGGCGTCGAGCAGAGTCACCTTCTCCTCCTCGATGGCATACTGTCCGGGCTTGCTCACCTCTCCGAGTATGGAGTAGTGGAGGTTGCTCAGACCGACGGTCACCGTGGGGTCCTTGACGAGGCTGTTCGCCATGAGTTTCTTCTTCACGAGTGCCGCCACCTGTTCACGGGTGAGACCCTCCACCTTGAGCTCGCCCAACACGGGGAAGTCGATGCATCCCTTGGTGTCCACCGTATAGTAGTAGGCATCCTTCGAGATGTTGGTGGTAGAACCGGAGGTGATGCCTCCGGTGAGATTGAAGAGCTGGGAGATCTGAGGGTCCTTGCTCTTCACGCCGATATAGAGTTTGTCGGCGGGCTTGAGCGTGATTACCTTGTTCTGGAGGTTGATCACGGTGTCAGGATTGTTGCTGAAATCCTGGAAATAGGAGATGTTCTGGGGTGTGGAACAAGATGACACGCCCAGGATAGCCACGGCTGCAGCGGAGGCTATAAGTAAACGTTTTGTTCTCATATTTTTTTTATATCTATAGATTCATTATAATAATCACTTCCATCTTTCAATATTTCCATATTTCAATATTTCAATATTTCCATATTTCAATATTTCCATATTTCAACATTTTCATATTTTTTCGAGGAAGCATCTGGGGATATAGGCTGTGGCAACGGCGCAAACGCCTTCCACCGCCACTACGAGTCTGTGGTTGCCCTTGATGCGCTTGATTTCGCCTTCGAGTCCCTTGAACTTTCCGTCGATGACGCGCACGCGTTCGCCTTTCTGCCAGCTGAACGCCCCGTCCTCGAAGAATTCGAGTCCTTCGCGGTCGCCGGAGGTGACCATCATGAACATCTGCATCTGCTTGAGGGGTATCTGTACGGGCTTTCTGCCGTAGGTGTTGCGGCGGTAGAGTCTTGCCATGCCCATGAGTTCCCGTTCGAATCCCTCCGCCTGGCGCATGTTGGAGCGCATGAAGAAGAGGGAGGGCACGAGGGGTCTCTCCACCTCCACTCGCTTGCCCTTGGCATTGGTGAAGGTATCGATGTAGAAGGGGGCGAAGTATTCCATCGCCTCTCCCTGCAGGTCCTTGGGGAAGTTGTCCTTGGGGTCCTGGATGCCCAGCAACACGTTGTTGTAGATATTGAACATATCGCGGCAGAAGGGCACTTTGTTCATAAACACCTTCATGGCGTACCAGGAGGTGCCGTTGGTTGGTTGTATTGACAGACTATCATCCATAATGATGAACGTTTTATACGTATAAGTGGCAGTATACATTCTCTCCTCCCCCCTCATGGGCGACCAAGAAGCAAGAGGTCTCCACAAGCAGCAAGGAGATTGAGGCAGTAAGCGTTTCTGCCATACGAAGTATCCCTGATCCAGGCGACACTTGACTCGCAATCCCATTGAATTATTATCTTGTTGGTATCAGATAACACTCAAATTCGGCGCAAAGTTAGGCAAAATTATTCTAATAGAGTCTTTTTTTTGTTAATTATTGTAAACGGGGGGGGGTAAAAAGGTAGGATTGGATTTGTTTTCGAACACGGTTATCGGGGATTTTAAGGAAGAATTTGAACCACCAATTGTACAAATCGTAGGGGGAGCGGGGTTGGGCGGGAGATTGTGTGCACAGGGATTTTTTAGGCGCAGGTTGCCCCTTCAGGGCGCGCTGACCAATGCGCTGACCAATGCGTTGGACAATGCGCTAACCAATGCGTTTAAAAAGAATTGGCATAAAGGAATAAATCGCTTTATTCCTTTATCTTCCACTCCAAGGTGTTCACCCCGTCCTTCAGCCCGAAGTTCAGCCCCACTTTCACCACGGGCTTGCCCTTCAGATTGAAGGCGTCGGAGTAGCGCTTCTCCTCTATCTGGGCGAGTGCCTCCTCCACAGTCTTGTTAATCTTCAGCTCCATCACATAGACGGTGGTCTTCGTCTCCAGCGTGAGGTCTATCCTGCCCTTCTCCGTGTGGTGCTCCACATGGATGTCGTAGTCGGTGAGCAGGGCGAACATGATGTAGAGCGTCTGCTGCCAGTGGCCCTCATAGTGCGTGTTGTCGCAGTAGGGCACGGTCTTCAGGAAGTCGGCGAGCAGCTGCAGGGCTTCCTCCATCTTGTTCTGCCGTATCAGCACCGACATCCTCGCCATTGCCGTCTTGCCCTTTGTCGAGTTACGCTCCAGGTAATGGGGAAGGAGCGAGCCGTAGAGTCCCACGGATATCTCGCGGTTGGGCATTGCCAGCTCATAGAGCTTGCTCATCTTGTCATACCCCTTGATAGTCATGTAACCGCTCTGGTAGAGCAAGGGAATGATGGTAGACATTGTTTCCGTGGCGGCATCGAATTCCTCTTTGCCTGCCCAGGTATTCTCGCCCAGCTCGGTGGGCAGGAAGTCATACTTCCTCATCATGTTGATGAGGTATGTGGGCGTGCCCGAGCCAAACCAGTAGGCGTTCAGCTCGCCGTCGGCGAAGCAGTTGAGCAGGCTGAAGGGGTTGAACACGTCGGGCGACGGCCAGCAGAAGTGGTAGCCGTCATAATGGTCCTTCAGTTCTTGGACGGTCTCCTCGCGCGTCAGCTCCAGGCTCTCCGCCAGCTCGTCGATGTCTTCGCTCATCTGCGTGAGCAGTTCCTCCTTGGTAATGCCGCAGATGCCGGCGTATGTCTTGTCCATACTCACGTTCCTGATGTTGTTCAGCTCGCTGAAGATGCTCAGCTGCGAGAACTTCGTGATGCCCGT
>CAVCCB010000100.1:0-7677 GCA_963600595.1 Subdoligranulum sp. APC924/74
CAAGATGCAGGCTGTGGTGAACCTCTACTCTGCATTGGGCGGAGGAGCCAAGTAATTAATAATTCATAATTAATAATTTATAATTATGGCAAGTACAATCAGTCCAAAGGCAGAAGTGTCTCCCAAGGCTAAGATAGGAGACAACTGCAAGATATATCCCTTCGTCTACATCGAGGACGATGTGGTGATTGGCGACAACTGCACCATCTATCCCTTCGTGAGCATCATGAACGGAACCCGCATGGGCAACGGCAACAAGGTGTTCCAGGGAGCTGTGGTGGGAGCCTTACCTCAGGATTTCAATTTCCAGGGAGCCAACAGCTACGTTGTCATCGGCGACAACAATACCATCCGTGAGAACGTGGTCATCAACCGCGGTACTTACGAGGGTGGCAAGACAGTGCTGGGCAACAAGAACTTCCTCATGGAGGGTGCCCACATCTCCCACGACACCGTCATCGGCGATGCCTGTGTGTTCGGTTATGGAACCAAGATTGCCGGCGACTGCATCATCGGCAACGGCGTCATCTATTCCACTTCCGTGGTGGAGAACGCCAAGACCCGCGTGGGCGACCTGGCGATGATCCAGGCAGGCACCACCTTCTCCAAGGATATTCCTCCCTATATCATCGCTGGCGGCAAGCCGGTGAAGTATGCAGGACCCAACGTCCTCATCATGGAGGCTGCGGAGATCGGCGAGAAGGTGCGCAAGCACGTGGCTAATGCCTACCGTCTGGTGTTCCACGGACAAACCTCCCTCTTCGATGCCATCAACCAGATCAAGGATCAGGTGCCCGATGGCGCAGAGGTGCAGAACATCATCCGCTTCCTGGAAAGCTCCGAGAAGGGAGTAATTACCAAAATGTAAAAAAGACCATATATGTATAAGTATCGAGTAAGTAAAATTTAAAGTCATACCTATTTGAATTTTACTCTGTATAGGAAGGGCTGGCCGTGAGGTCGGCCCTTTTTTCTCCGAAAACCTAAAAATATGCTATTTTTTTTTGTCATGTCTTGAAAATAAACTATCTTTGCAGCGATTTTGGTGTATTATACCTTTTAAGATAATGAGCAAGAAGAAATACAAGACCGGCAACCATCACGGATTGCAGGTCGTGACACTATGCATCAGTACCGCTATGGTGCTGGTTTTGTTGGGGTTGGTCATCTTTTCTGTCTTGATGGGACGAAACTTGTCTTCGTACGTCAAGCAAAACCTTGTGGTGTCTGTCATGCTGGAGCAGGACATGACCCAGTCGGAGGTGCAGCAGATGTGCAAGCGCCTGCGCACCAAGACGTATGTCAACGGACTCACCTTCATCTCCAAACAGCAGGCGCTGAAGGAAGCGGCGCACGACCTCGGCACCGACCCCATGGAGTTTGCCGGCGTCAATCCCTTCCAGCCTTCCATCGACATCACGCCGAAGGCTGACTACGCCAACAACGACTCCTTGCGCTGGATTGCCAAGGAACTCAAGGGATTCCCCCGCGTTACCGAGGTGACTTACCAGCACGATCTCATCGAGCAGGTCAACGACAGTCTTGCCAAGATCAGCATCGTCTTGCTGGTGATTGCAGGATTGCTCACCTTCATCTCCTTCTCGCTCATCAACAACACTGTACGACTGGGCATCTACGCCCGCCGCTTCTCCATCCACACCATGAAACTCGTGGGTGCCTCTTGGGGATTCATCCGCCGTCCGTTCGTCCGCCGTGCCGTATGCGTGGGCTTGGTGGCGGCGTTCATTGCCGACGGCTTCCTTGCCGGTTGCATCTATCTGTGGTCGCTGCATGAGCCGGGACTGCTCAACATGATGCAGTGGCAGGAACTGGCGATTACCGGCGGCTCGGTCTTCTTCTTCGGAATCGTCATCACTGCCGTCTGCGCCAGCATCTCGGTCAACAAGTTCCTGAGGATGAAGGCGGGAGAGTTGTATAAAATTTAAAGTTAAGAGTTTATAGTTTATAGTTAATAGTTAAGAGTTTATAGTTTATAGCAAGATTGCTAATTAAACATAGATACTGAACATTTAATATTTAGCATTGAAAAATAAGAAAATGGATAAAAGAAATTTAGCTTTTGACAAGATGAACTTCATCTTGCTTGCCGTAGGTATGGCTATTGTCATCGTAGGCTTCATCCTCATCAGCGGTGGTACCTCCGATGAGCATACCTTTGATGCGGAAATCTTCAGTGCCCGCCACATCGTAGTGGGACCCACCGTGACATTGGCAGGTTTCCTCTCAATCATCTATGCAGTAATTCGTAAACCGAAAGAATAGTTAAGAGTTAATAGTTAAGAGTTTATAGTTAATAGCAAGATTGCTAATTTAACATTTAACATTAAAGAAACAAAGTGAATTGGTTTGAAGCATTGGTTCTGGGACTCTTGCAGGGTCTCACGGAATATCTGCCGGTGAGCAGTAGCGGACACCTCGCCATCGGTTCCGCCATCTTTGGCATTAACGGTGAGGACAACCTGGCGTTCACCATCATGGTGCACGTCGCCACCGTATTGAGTACATTGGTCGTTCTCTGGAAGGAGATAGACTGGATTTTGAAAGGACTCTTCAAGTTCAAGATGAACGAGGAGACGAAATATTTCATCAACATCGTAATCTCCATGATTCCCGTGGGTATCGTGGGCGTGTTCTTCAAGGACACCGTGGAGGAGATCTTCGGGTCGGGACTGCTCATCGTGGGCTGTATGCTCATTGTGACTGCCGTCCTCCTTACCTTCTCCTATTTCGCCAAGCCCCGACAGAGGGAGAACATCAGTCCTTGGCATGCCTTTGTGATCGGTCTTTCCCAGGCACTCGCCGTGTTGCCGGGTCTTTCACGCTCAGGCACCACCATCGCTACGGGACTGTTGCTCGGCAACAAGAAGGAGAAGATGGCGCAATTCTCGTTCCTCATGGTGATTCCTCCCATCCTCGGTGAGGCTTTGCTCGACGCGCTGAAGGCGATGAAGGGCGAGGAGGCTTTCGGAGGCATCGATGCACTGCCCTTGGCGGTAGGTTTCGTGGCTGCATTCTTAACCGGTTGCCTTGCCTGCAAATGGATGATCAACATCGTGAAGAAGGGCAAGCTGGTCTACTTCGGCATCTATTGCGCCATCGCCGGTGCCGTGACCGTCATCTGCTCGCTGCTTTAGGCGGGGGATGCAAGAGTTAAGACCCATACATACATTTTATTATATATGGATTTCAAAAAAGGAGAAATTATAGCCATCGACAAACCCTATGGCAAGTCGAGCTTCGGCGCTCTGGCACATGTACGCTATCTGCTCAGCAAGAAGTTGGGCTCCAAGGTGAAGATAGGCCACGCCGGAACCCTCGACCCCCTTGCTACGGGTGTGCTGGTACTCTGCACCGGCAAATGCACCAAGATGATAGAGCAGTTGCAGACCCACACCAAGGAGTATACGGCAACCCTGCAGCTCGGTGCCACGACGGTGAGCTACGACATGGAGCATCCCGTCAACGAAACCTATCCCACGGAACACATCACCCGGGAAAAGGTGGAGGAGGCTCTGGGACAGTTCGTGGGCGAGATTCAGCAGGTGCCCCCCACCTACAGTGCCGTGAAGGTGAACGGTGACAGGGCGTATGCCTTGCGGCGTGCCGGTGAGGACGTGCAACTGAAGCCCAAGACGGTGAGGATCGACGAGATAGAGCTGACCGACTATGATGACGGGAAGAAACAGATGAGCATCCGCGTGGTGTGCGGCAAGGGAACCTACATCCGCTCCCTGGCACGCGACATCGGAAGGGCACTGGGCAGCGGAGCCTATCTCACTGCGCTGCGACGCACCAAGGCAGGAGACCACGACGTGGAGCACTGCATCAACTTTGAGCGGTTCCAGGAATGGCTCGATGAACAGGATTTGGAAATTACTAATAATCAGGAAGGGTAAAATATAAAAATATGAAACTATCACAATTCAACTTTAAGTTGCCGGAGAGCCAGGTGGCACTCTATCCACACAAGGCAAAGCGTACCATCAAGACTTCCACCGGAGCGGAGCGCACCTTCGAGGTGACCCGCCGTGACGAGTCCAGACTGATGGTGCTGCACAAGAAATCGGAAACCATCGAGATGTTCAAGAAAGACGCTAAAGGAAATCCCATCGAGGGAGAGTTCCTGCAGTTCCGCGACATCATCGACTACTTTGACGAGGGCGATACTTTCATATTCAACGACACCAAGGTGTTCCCCGCCCGTCTCTATGGCACCAAGGAGAAGACCGATGCCAAGATCGAGGTGTTCCTGCTCCGTGAACTGAACGCAGAGATGCGCCTCTGGGACGTGCTCGTGGAACCAGCCCGCAAGATCCGTATCGGCAACAAGCTCTTTTTCGATGACGTGAACGAGATGGTGGCTGAGGTCATCGACAACACTACCAGCCGCGGACGTACCCTTCGCTTCCTCTATGACGACGAGGGCAGACACGAGGAGTTCAAGCGTTCGCTGTTTGCTCTGGGCGAGGCTCCGTTGCCCCGTTACGTCATTGACAAGCGCGAGGATCATCACGCCACAGAGGATGACATGGAGGACTTCCAGTGTGTCTTTGCCGACAAGGAGGGTGCAGTGACCGCTCCCGCCACAGGTCTTCACTTCAGCCGTGAGCTGATGAAGCGCATGGAAATCAAGGGCATCAATCCTGCCTATATCACCCTGCACTGCGGACTGGGCAACTTCCACGAGATTGAGGTGGAGGACCTGACCAAGCACAAGATGGACTCTGAGCAGATGATCATCAGCAAGGAGGCATGCGAGTTGGTCAACAAGACCAAGCTCGACGGTCATCATGTCTGCGCCATCGGCACGAGTGTGGCAAAGGCTACGGAGACGGCAGTGGGCACGGACGGTATGCTGAAGGAGTTTGACGGATGGACCAACAAGTTCATCTTCCCTCCCTATGAGTTCGGACTTGCCGACAGTATGGTGGCGAACTTCTATCACCCCGAGTCCACCTTGATGATGAGTACGGCTGCCTTCGGCGGCTACGACCTCGTGTACGAGGCATACAAGAAGGCTGTGAAGAACGGCTATATGTTCGGTTGCTACGGCGACTCGTTGCTGATGCTGAACGACTAAGTTTTTGGAATTTTGAAACACCGGGTATATTTGAGCCTCGGGACAAACCTCGGCAACCGCCGTGGAAACATCCGTGAGGCTATCGAGAGAATAGGAGAGCAGGTTGGGGTGGTGACACGCCAGTCTGCTCTTTATGAGACCAAGCCCTGGGGGTTCAGTTCCCCCAACGACTTCATCAATGCCTGTGTGCTGGTGGAGACGGGGCTGGTGCCCCGGCAGTTGTTGGAGGCGACCCAGCGGATAGAGAAGGAGATGGGCAGAACCTTGAAGTCGGTGGACGGCAGCTACCACGACCGCATCATCGACATCGACATCCTGACGTATGATGACTGGAAAGTGGATGAACCGGATTTGAAGATACCCCATCCGTTGATGGAGGAGCGGGAGTTTGTCATGGTTCCGCTGAGGGAAATATTGGAATATTAAAATATTAAAAGATGGAAATATGGAAATATTGAAATATGGGAAATGAAAAATCCCACCGTTCTTGCGAGCGGTGGGATTTGTTTTCTTTAAGCAATTTGCTTGCTTCGCTGATTACTTGCGGAGACCCAATGCCTTGATGATGGCACGGTAGCGATTGATGTCGCGGTCGTACAGGTAGTCGAGCAAAGCACGGCGCTTTCCTACAAGCTGTGTCAAGGCACGTGTTGTAGTATAATCTTTACGGTTCTGCTTAACATGTTCCGTCAAATGAGCAATACGGTATGAGAACAATGCTATCTGGCTCTCAGCAGAACCAGTATCAGAGTTAGACTTTCCGTACTTGCTAAAGATCTCTTCTTTCTTTGCTTTGTCTAAATACATAGCTGTTTTAACTTTAATATTACGTTTAACTTAAAAATGCGGTGCAAAGGTACAACTTTTTGGCGAAACGTGCAAATTTTTCCGATATTTTTTGTAATTTTGCACCCAAATTATCAAAGCACTATAAATTCAGAAATGCAAGACATTAGAAACATTGCAGTAATTGCACACGTTGACCACGGTAAGACCACCTTGGTTGACAAGATGATGCTCGCCGGAAAATTGTTCCGTGAAGGCCAGGATAACAGCGGTGAGGTACTCGACTCCAACGACTTGGAGCGTGAACGCGGTATAACTATCCTTTCCAAGAATGTATCCATCAACTGGAAAGGCACAAAAATCAATATTCTTGATACTCCCGGACACTCTGACTTCGGCGGTGAGGTGGAGCGTGTGCTCAACATGGCAGACGGCTGTCTGCTCCTCGTCGACGCTTTCGAGGGCCCGATGCCCCAGACTCGTTTCGTGCTCCAGAAGGCTCTGCAGCTCGGACTGAAGCCCATTGTCGTTGTAAACAAGGTGGACAAGCCCAACTGTCGCCCCGAGGAGGTGTACGAGATGGTGTTCGACCTGATGTGCGACCTCAATGCCACCGAGGACCAGCTCGACTTCCCCGTAGTCTATGGCTCTGCCAAGAACGGATGGATGGCTGAGGACTGGAAGGCTCCTACGGATAACATCGACTATTTGCTCGACAAGATTGTGGAGATCATCCCTGCCCCCAAGCAGTTGGAGGGCACTCCCCAGCTCTTGATCACTTCACTTGATTATAGCTCTTACACCGGCCGTATCGCCGTGGGACGTGTTCACCGCGGTACCTTGAAGGACAGCATGAATATCACCATCTGCCACCGTGACGGCACTATGGAGAAGACCAAGATCAAGGAGCTCCATACCTTCGAGGGTATGGGCCACCAAAAGACCGATCATGTGGACTCCGGCGATATCTGCGCTGTGATTGGCTTGGAGAAGTTTGAGATTGGCGACACCATCTGCGACTTCGAGAACCCTGAGCCCCTGCCTCCTATCGCCGTGGACGAGCCTACGATGAGTATGCTCTTCACCATCAACGATTCTCCTTTCTTCGGCAAGGAGGGTAAGTTCTGTACTTCCCGCCACATCCAGGATCGTCTGAACAAGGAGTTGGAGAAGAACTTGGCTTTGCGTGTGCGTCCTTTCGAGGACTCTACTGATAAGTGGATTGTCTCCGGTCGTGGTGTGCTCCACCTCTCCGTGCTCATCGAGACCATGCGTCGCGAGGGTTATGAGTTGCAGGTGGGTCAGCCCCAGGTAATCTACAAGGAGATTGACGGTGTGAAGTGTGAGCCTGTGGAGGAGTTGACCATCAATGTTCCCGAGGAGTTCGCTTCCAAGATGATTGATATGGTGACCCGCCGCAAGGGTGACATGACCTCCATGCTCAACATGGGCGAGCGTGTGGACATTGAGTTCGACATTCCTTCCCGTGGCATCATCGGTCTGCGTACCAATGTGTTGACGGCTTCCCAGGGTGAGGCGATCATGGCTCACCGCTTCAAGGAGTACCAGCCGTTCAAGGGTGAGATTTCCCGCCGCACCAATGGTAGCATGATTGCCCTGGAGACAGGTACGGCTTATGCTTACGCCATCGACAAGTTGCAGGATCGCGGTAAGTTCTTCATCGACCCGGGTGAGGAGGTGTACGGTGGTCAGGTAGTGGGCGAGCACGTTCACGACAACGACCTCGTCATCAATGTGACCAAGGCAAAGCAGCTCACCAACGTGCGTGC
>CAVCCB010000101.1:0-7657 GCA_963600595.1 Subdoligranulum sp. APC924/74
GCCACGACATAGCGGAAATACACGGCGTGCTTCATGAAGGCATCCAGCACGCCGCTCGTGAAGACACCTCTCATGCCACCTCCTTCTAACACAAGTCCCGTATTTCTGTTCAATCTCATATCATTTTTCTGTTTTTTAACCGTCAAAAGCCACATTTTGCAGCCAAAGACTATTAATTATTTATAAATTCGCATCAAATATGCAATTTTGATTGCAAAGATAATGCTTTTTTGCGAAAAAATAACTAACTTTGCAGCAAAATAAAGTAAATTTCTAAAAATATGTTTAGCAAGGAAACTTATATCCAACGTCGCCAGGAGCTGAAAAAGCTCGTAGGCAGCGGCGTTATCTTGATTTTCGGCAACAATGAGTCGCCGAGCAACTACCCCAGCAACGGATACGCACCCTTCCGCCAGGACTCCTCCTTCCTCTACTACTTCGGACAGAACAGGGACGGACTGGTGGGTGTCATCGATGTGGACAACGACATCGAGACACTTGTGGGTGACGACATTGACATAGAGGACATCGTATGGTTTGGCAGCGTAGACTGCGTCCACGACCTTGCAGAGCAAGTGGGCGTAAGCAGTTCGGTGCCCATGAAGTCTCTGAAGACCATCTGCAACGATGCCATGTCGAAGAAGCGCAAGATCCACTTCCTTCCCCCCTACCGCTTCGACATCAAGCTCCAAATATTCGACCTGCTCGGC
The DNA here is from genome assembly GCA_963600595.1 of Subdoligranulum sp. APC924/74. Lineage (GTDB taxonomy): Bacteria > Bacteroidota > Bacteroidia > Bacteroidales > Bacteroidaceae > Prevotella. The sequence goes on from CAVCCB010000101.1 coordinate 711, forward strand.
ATCCATCCCAACCAGCAGAAGGAAGAGGCATCCATAGACCTCATCAAGGCGGTGGTGAAGATGCGCTCCACCAAGACCGCCGAGGAGATAGAGGAACTGGAGCGCGCCGCAGTCATCGGTTACAAGATGCACACCACGGCAATGCAACTGACCAAGCCGGGCGTTACGGAGAAATACATCGCCGGAAAACTGCGCGGCATCGCCCATTCATACGGAGCCATGGAGAGCTTCCCCACCATCTTCAGCCAGCACGGCGAGATCATGCACGGAGCGCCATCGTTCAACAAGCTGGAGGCAGGAAGGCTCGCACTCTGCGACGCAGGTGCCGAGACCATCAACAACTACTGCTCCGACAACACCCGCACGATGCCGGTGAGCGGCAAGTTCGACCAGCGACAGTTGGAGATCTACTCCATCGTGGAAGCCTGCCACGACTATACGCTCGAAGTAGCCAAACCCGGCGTGAAATATGCCGACGTACACTTCGCTGTATGCCGCCTGATGTTCAACCGCCTGAAGGAGCTGGGGCTCGCCAAGGGTGATACCGAGGAAGCCGTCAAGGCTGGCGCACACGCTATGTTCTTGCCCCACGGACTTGGCCATATGATGGGAATGGACGTACACGACATGGAGAGCTTCGACCAGATTAACGTGGGCTTCGACGAGGAGACAAGACCCAACCTGGAACAGTTCGGCACCAACTGCCTGCGCATGGGACGCCGCCTGGAGGAAGGCTTCGTCTTGACCGATGAGCCGGGCATCTACTTCATCCCCGCCCTCATCGACGAATGGAGAGAGAAGGGACACTGCGCAGAGTTCCTGAATTTCGACAAGCTCGACACCTACAAGGACTTCGGAGGCATCCGCATAGAAGACGACGTGCTTATCACCAGTGACGGTTGCCGCTTCATCGGCAAGGACCGCATTCCCTACCACCCCAAGGACGTAGAGGAATACATGGCAGCCTACAAGTAAGTGAAGAGCGGGAAATCCCATAACAAGAAACAACATTATTAATTTAAAAGAGAAGATATTAATGAAGAAGACATTCATCCTCGCTTTGATGGCATTGGTTGCCACAGGCGTAAACGCAAAGACGGCTAAGGATTCCGCAGCGATTGCAAAGAACAAGCCTGTTTTCACAGTGGTAAAACAGAACCCCGTCACAAGCACCAAGGACCAGAACCGCAGCGGTACGTGCTGGGCTTACTCCACTCTGAGCTACTTTGAGAGCGAGATTCTGAAGAACACTGGCAAGACTTACGACCTGAGCGAAATGTTCGTCGCCAACAAGACATACATGGACCGCGCCACTATGGCAGTGAGAATGCACGGCGACGTGAGCTTCTCACAGGGCGGAAGTGCGTACGACGTGCTCTACGCCTTGCAGCATTACGGCATCGTGCCCGAGGATGCAATGCCTGCACCCGGCACCCTGACCGGCGACTCTCTCGCCAACTTCGGTGAGTTCTTCGAGGTGATGACTCCTTACGTGGAGGCTGTGGCAAAAAGCAACGCCAAGAAGATTTCCACAGCGTGGAAGAGCGGTCTGCAGGGCATCATCGACTCCTACATCGGCAAAACACCTGAGAAGTTCACCTACCAGGGCAAGCAGTACACCCCACAGAGCTTCTGCCAGAGCCTCGGTCTGAACCTCGATGACTACGTGACCATCACCAGCTACACCCACCACCCCATGTGGAGCAAGTTCGCTGTGGAGGTACAGGACAACTGGCGCTGGCCATTGAGCTACAACGTGCCGATGGACGACCTCTGCAAGATCATTGACAATGCCGTGAACAACGGTTACACCGTCGCCTGGGGCGGTGACGTGACAGAGGACGGCTTCACACGCAAGGGTCTGGGTATCGCCTATGACGTAAAGAAGGTACGCTCTATGTCAGGCACAGACGCTGACCGCTGGTTCAAGCTTTCCAAGGACGAGAAGAAGGAGAAGTTCGACTCGCTCGGCGTGAACGCCCCCGAGGTAGTGCCTACACAGGCAATGCGCCAGGAGGCATTCGACAACTGGGAGACCACCGATGACCATGGTATGCACATCTACGGTATCGCCAAGGACCAGAACGGCAAGGAGTACTATATGGTAAAGAACTCCTGGGGCGAGTATGGCGACTATAAGGGCACTTGGTACATGACCAAGGCATTCGTAGCCTACAAGACCATGGACTTCATGGTGAACAAGAACGCCATCCCCAAGGACATCCGCAAGAAATTAGGCATCTAAGCGAAAAGGTGCAATTTGTTTCCATATCGCAAGAAGGGTGACAGAACCAAGTGTTCCGTCACCCTTTATAGGTATTTTATCGGCTATCAGGTCCACGATTTTGTTATTTTCATTTAAAACATTCCTTTATGTCATTTTATTTTTGTAACTTTACCCCCAGAAATAAAAAAATATAAAATGCATTTTAAATGGAATTATGAAACACCTACACAAGACCAGCAGAAGTCTGCACAGGAGCTTGGCGACAAGCTAAGCATCAGTCCCATCCTGGGACAGCTCCTCATCCAGCGGGGCATCACCACGGAATCGGCGGCAAAGAGGTTTTTCCGACCGCAGCTCGCCGACCTGATCAACCCCTTCCTGATGAAGGACATGGATGTGGCGGTGGACCGCCTGAACGATGCCATGGGGCGCAAGGAGCGCATCCTCGTCTATGGCGACTATGACGTGGACGGATGCACCGCCGTGGCACTGGTCTATAAGTTTCTGCAGCAATTCTATTCCAACATCGACTACTACATCCCCGACCGCTATGACGAGGGATATGGAGTGAGCAAGAAAGGAATAGATTTCGCCCATGAGACAGGTGTGAAACTGATTATTATCCTTGACTGCGGCATCAAGGCCATCAAGGAGATAGAATATGCCAAGAGCCTTGGCATAGACTTTATCATCTGCGACCACCACGTTCCCGACGAGGTGATGCCGCAGGCTGTCGCCATCCTGAACCCCAAGCGACCGGACGACCCGTTCCCCTTCAAGCACCTCTGCGGCTGCGGTGTGGGCTTCAAGTTCATGCAGGCATTCGCCAAGGACAACGGCATCCCCTTCTCGCGGCTCATCCCGCTGCTCGACTTCTGCGCAGTGAGCATCGCCGCCGACATCGTGCCAGTAGTGGACGAGAACCGCATCCTCGCCTTCCACGGCCTGAAACAGCTCAACACAAACCCCAGCGTGGGACTGAAGTCCATCATCGACATCTGCGGCCTGAACGGACGCGAGATTTCGATGAGTGACATCGTGTTCAAGATCGGTCCCCGTATCAACGCCTCCGGACGAATGGAAAACGGAAAGCTGAGCGTGGACCTGCTGGTGGAACGAGACTTCGCCAGTGCCTTGCGCATGGCAAAGCACATCAACGAGTACAACGAGCAACGTAAGGACATAGACAAGCAGATGACCGAGGAAGCCAACGTCATCGTCTCGCGGCTGGAGAGCCAGAAACACAACTCCAGCATCGTGCTCTATGACGAGGGATGGAAGAAAGGGGTCATCGGCATCGTTGCCTCACGACTGGCGGAAATCTACTTCCGCCCCACCGTGGTACTGACCAAGGACGGCGAGATGGCGACGGGGTCGGCCCGCAGCGTGACGGGCTTCGACATCTACTCCGCCATCAAGAGCTGCCGCGACCTGCTGACCAACTTCGGCGGCCACACCTATGCCGTGGGGCTCAGTATGAAGTGGGAACACGTCAGGGAGTTCCGCGACCGTTTCCAGAAATACGTGGAGGAGCACATTGCACCGGAACAGACAGAAGCAATCCTCAACATCGATGCTGTCATCGACTTCAAGGACATCACCAAGCACCTTCACAACGACCTGAAGCGCTTCTCCCCCTTCGGTCCCAGCAACCAGAAGCCCGTGTTCTGCACCAACAAGGTGTATGACTACGGCACAAGCAAGGTGGTGGGACGCGAGCAGGAGCACATCAAGCTGGAGCTCGTGGACTCGAAGTCGAGCAGCGTGGTCAACGGCATCGCCTTCGGACAGAGTGCCTCCGCCCGCTACATCAAGAGCAAGCGCAGCTTCGACATCGCCTACACCCTCGAAGACAACGTCTTCAAGAAGAACCAAGTGCAACTACAGATAGAGGATATCCGCCCCAACGAAGGCTGACCTTCCCCTGTCCAAGACACATATCCATGGCAGACCGTTTTCAAGATATCTTGCGGCAATACTGGGGCTATCCCGACTTCCGCGGCATACAGAGAGAGATCATCGAAAGTATCGCCGCCGGAAAGGATACCCTCGGACTGATGCCCACGGGCGGCGGCAAGTCCATCACCTTCCAGGTGCCCGCACTCGCCCAGGAGGGAGTATGCATCGTCATCACTCCCCTGATAGCCTTGATGAAAGACCAGGTGCAGCACCTCAAGCAGCGCGGCATCCTCGCCGATGCCATATACACGGGAAAGACGAGGAGCGAGATTGTGCAGATCTTGGAGAACTGCATCTTCGGCGGTGTCAAGATTCTCTATGTGTCACCGGAGCGCCTGGGCTCGGAGATTTTCCAGACCAAGCTGCGCCACATCAATGTGAGTTTCATCACCGTGGACGAAGCCCACTGCATCAGTCAATGGGGCTATGACTTCCGCCCCTCCTACCTGAAGATTGCCGACATCAGGGAACAGAAACCAGGCATCCCCATCCTTGCCCTCACCGCCACTGCCACCCCGGAAGTGGTGGATGACATCCAGGAACAACTCCATTTTGGACAAAAGAACGTGTTCAGGATGAGTTTCGAGCGCAAGAACCTCGCCTACATCGTCCGTACCGTAAGCGACAAGCAGCATGAGATGATCCACATTCTGCAATGTGTGGAAGGTTCTGCCATTGTCTATGCCCGAAGCAGGAAACGCACCAAGGAAATGGCGGAACTCATCAACAGAAGCGGCATCTCCGCCACCTTCTATCACGCCGGTCTGGACCCTGCCGTCAAGGATGAGCGCCAGAAAGCATGGCAGGAAGACGAAGTGAGGGTGATGGTGGCCACCAACGCCTTCGGAATGGGCATTGACAAGCCCGACGTGAGAATGGTCATCCACATTGACTGTCCCGACTCGCTCGAAGCCTATTTCCAGGAAGCGGGAAGGGCTGGCAGGGACGGCGGGAAATCATATGCGGTATTGCTCTACGACAACAGTGACGAAAGGAAACTCAAGAGACGCATCGACGACACTTTCCCCGAAAAAGAGCTCATCAAGGACATCTACGAACACCTCGCCTATTTCTTCCAGATTGGCGTGACGAGCGGTTGTGGAAAGACTTTTGAGTTCAATATCGAGAAATTCTGCTACATATACAAGTATTTCCCCACTAAGGTAGACTCCGCTCTCCGTATTCTGGAACACTGTGGTTACTTGCACTACGAGGACAATCCGGACGGGAAGGCAAGGCTCATGTTTCCGCTGGGACGCAACGATCTGTATCAGTTGGACAACCTCACGCCCAACGAGGATGCCGTCATCACTGCGCTGTTGCGTACCTATGGCGGACTCTTCACAGACTTTGTATACATTGACGAAAGTCTCGTCGCCCACCAGACTGAACTTTCCGTACAGGTGGTATATACCATACTCAAGAATCTGTCAGCCAGACATATCGTCAACTTCATCCCCCAGCGCAAGACCCCTTTCATCACCTACACCCGTGACCGGGTGGACGGTGACAGGGTCCTCATCACAGAGGAGGCATGGGAGTCCCGGCGCACGCAATACATCAAGCGAATCGAAGGCATACTCCATTATGCCCAGAACAACCATGTATGCCGTTCACGCCAGCTGCTCAGATATTTTGGGGAGGAAACAAAAAAGGACTGCCGCCAATGTGACGTATGCCTCGACCACAAGACCCAAAATGCCGATGACAGGAAGGCTGAGGAGCAGGCAAAGGAAGCTGTTCTTCAACTGTTGGACGACAAACAGAGACATTTCGTCACCGAACTGAGGCAGATAACCCTGCCCAGCCAACTGGTGGACGAAGCTCTGGAACACCTCATCGCCGAAAATGTCATACACATAGACGGCTCCTATCTGTATCTTTAGTAATAGTAAACAAAAACTCGAAAAGGGAACGAACCATCACGATCCGTTCCCTTTCCAACATTATGTACGAGAAAAAAATTAGTTGTTCTCTGGACGAAGTTTGCGTACTGTAACGCCAGCCTGCCACATCTCCTTGTTGCGCATAGCCTCAAGTTCAGCGTTCAGCTTCTCACGATAGTCGGGCTGAGAGTTCTTGTCGATAGAAATCTGAGCCTCGTTACCAGTCTTGACAGAGTAGTAGAGCCACTCCATAACAGGCTTGATAGCCTCGCGGAAACGGGGAGCCCAGTCAAGAGCACCGCGCTGGGCTGTAGTAGAGCAGTTGGCATACATCCAGTCCATACCCTTCTCGCCGAAGAGCGGGCCAAGGCTCTGTGTCAGCTCCTCAACAGTCTCGTTGAAAGCCTCTGATGGAGAGTGACCGTTCTCGCGGAGCACGTCATACTGTGCCTCCAACAAGCCCTCGATGGCACCCATCAAAGAGCCGCGCTCACCTGTGAGGTCAGAAGTAGCCTCACGCTGGAAGGTTGTCTTGAACAAGTAACCTGCACCGATACCGATACCGAATGCGATGGTCTTCTCCTCAGCCTTGCCGGAAGCATCCTGGTAAACAGCGTAAGAGCAGTTCAGACCACGACCCTCGCAGAACATAGTGCGGAGAGAGGTACCTGATCCCTTGGGAGCTACCATGATGACATCAATATCTGTTGGTGGAACTACGCCTGTGCGGTCGCTCCAGTTGATGGCGAAACCATGTGAATAATACAAAGTCTTACCTGCTGTGAGGTATGGCTTGATCTTTGGCCAGCAAGCAATCTGGCCGGCATCAGAAAGCAACATACAGATGATAGTACCCTTCTCAGCAGCCTCCTCGA
>CAVCCB010000102.1:0-7614 GCA_963600595.1 Subdoligranulum sp. APC924/74
GCCACACTGCTCACATAGCCCGTGGTCTCCATGTTGGCGAGTGCCACGTCTTGCTGGCAGAGGTAGTTGATGAAGTAGGCGGCTGCCTTCGGGTTGCGCGAGTACTTGGGGATGACCCATCCGTCGAACCATACGTTGCTGCCCTCCCGGGGCACCTCGTAGCCCAATTCCACGCCCACTTTCCCTGCTTCCTCTATCGCCCATACGGCATCGCCGCTCCAGGTCATGTTGAGCAGTGCCTTGCCCTTGGTCATGGTCTCCTTGCCGAAGTCAGCCTCCCATCCCTCGATGTTGGGCTTCAGTGCCTTCAGTTCCTTCTCCACGGTGGCGATTGCCTGGGGGGAGTAGTCGTTCATCAGTTGCGTAACGGTCACCCGTCCGGCTGCCAGGTCCTTGCGGTGCGCCCAGATGAGGGCGGTGCCGTAGGAGTCGCGGTAGGAGTCCTTCATGAGCAGCTTGCCGCGGTACTTGGCGTTCCACAGCGTGCCCCAGGTCTCAGCGTCCCGGGTGGGCACGTGCGCCTTGTTATAGAGGATGCCGCAGGTGCCCCACATATAGGGCACGGCATAGCGGTGGGCGGTGCGGCCGTGGTTGCTGGTGGCGTCTATCTGCTCCACGATGTAGGGCGAGATGTTCTTGAGATAGTTGGGGGTCTTGCCGAAGCAGGTGTCGATGGGCAGGAGCAGGTCCTTGCGCAGCATTCGCTCGATGATGTACTCGGAGGGGCACACCACGTCGTAGTCTTCGTGGCCGCGCTCAATCTTGGTGAGCATCACCTCGTTGATGTCGAAGGTCTGGTAGATTACCTTCACCTTCTTGCCCGTCTGCTGCTCATACCACTGGGGGAAGTTGGCGAGCACGTCCTCGTCGATGTAGTCAGCCCAGTTGTATACCTTCAGTATTTCCTCCCGGTTCTCCTTGTTGTAGCAAGAAGCGAGCGCAAGCAATGCCAGCAGTAAATATAATGTTTTCTTCATCTTCCTACTTCTTGTTTTTTGTCGGAACGACGGTTGATAATAATCAGCATCACCAGCACCAGCACAAAGATAATCGTGCTCAGCGGGCGCAGTTCGGGGGTGAGACCGCCCTTGCGCGCATCGGCGTAGATGAAGGTGGAGAGCGTCTCCAGTCCCTCGTTGCCTATGGTAAAGATGGTGACGGCGAAATCGTCGATGCTCATGGTGATGGCGAGCATGAAGCCCGAAATCATGCCGGGCAGAATCTCGGGGATGATGATCTTGCGCAATGCCTGCATGGGAGTAGCCCCGAGGTCGAGTGCCGCCTCGTAGAGGTTGGGGTTCATCTGCTTCAGTCGGGGCATCACGCTCAGGATGACGTAGGGCAGGCAGAAGGTGATGTGGGAGATGACCACCGTGGTGTAGCCCTGGGGGATGCCCAGCGTGATGAAGAGCAGGAAGAGCGAGATGCCGATGATGATGTCGCCGTTGAGGATGGGGATGTTGTTGACGAACTGTATCGCCTGGCGTGCCCCGCGGTTGCGGAGGTTGTGGATGCCGATGGCGGTGATGGTGCCGAAGAGGGTGGAGACGGTGGCGGTGATGAGGGCGATGGTCACGGTGTTCACCAGTGCCGCCGTCAGGGAGTGGTGGGTGCCCTCGGCGAAGAGGTTCTTGTAGAGCTGCAGGGAGAAGCCCGTCCAGTTGCCCATCACCTTCGCCTCGGTGAAGGAGAAGATGACGATGATGAGGATGGGGGAGTAGAGCAGCAGCAGGAGCAGCCAGAGATAGCCCTGGCAGAACACTTTCTTCAGCAGTTGCTTGTTGAACAATGTATGCGTCATCTGATGCCTCCTTCCTGTTTGCCGCCGTCACCGGCGATGAGTGTGGAGGCTCCGATGAGGAAGAGCATGATGAGCGAGAGTGCCGCTCCGTAGTTCCACATCGAGTTGTTGATGTTCTCCTGGATGGTGGTTCCGAAGAGCTTGATGTTGTTGAGCGTCAGCAGTTCGGAGATGGCGAAGGTGGAGATGGTGGGCATGAAGACCATCAGGATGCCGCTCGCCACGCCGGGCATGGAGAGGGGCAGTATCACCTTGAAGAACTGCTGCCAGGGCGATGCGCCGAGGTCTTCCGCCGCCTCGATGTAGCTGCGGTCCATCTTCTGCAGGGTGTTGTAGATGGGGTAGATCATGAACGGGATGAAGTTGTATACCATTCCGAAGAGCAAGGCTCCCTCGCCCAGGGGCAGGTCGGCGAAGTCGAAGAGCGCCACGGTGGCGAGGGTTCTTACCAGGATGTTGACCCACATGGGCAGGATGAAGAGCATCACCACGGTGGAGGCGTGCTTCATCCTGGTCTGCGTGAGGATGTAGGCGGCGGGGTAGCCCAACAGGATGCAGAGCAGCGTGTTGAGGAAGGCGATGCCGATGGAGTAGACGAAGGTGTTGATGGCCTCGGGGTGCGCCAGGAACTTCTGGAAGTTGTAGAGCGTGAGCCTGCCGTTCTCATCGGTGAAGGCGAACACCACGATGAGCACCAGGGGCAGCACCACGAAGACGGCGGCGAAGATGGCATAGGGTATCGACCAGCTCTGGCGGGAAAGAAAAAACTTTTTCAATTTCTATGATTTCAATTAATAATGTGCAGTCTGCCTGCTCTTAACTATTAACTATAAACTATAAACTCTTAACTATAAACTATAAACTCTTAACTCACTTCAACCGCTTCCGCCGGGATGGTGATTGCCACATGGTCGCCCAGGTCCCATACGTCCTGCGTGTCCACATAGATTTTCTCGCCCCAGTCGGTGTCGATGGTGAGGTGGTAGTGGTCGCCCTTGTAGAGGATGAAGCTGATGTCGCCGGTGAAGGTTCCCTCCTCCTCGTTGTCGAACAGCTCTATCCTGTCGAAGGGCACGGTGACGGTTGCCGTCTCCCTGCCTTTCAGCCCGTCGGGAATCTCCAGCTTGTATTCGCAGCCCAGGAACTCGACGGTGCTGTCGCCCGTGAGCTTCGCCTCGAAGGTGTTGGCGGTGCGGTCCTTCTTCATGATGTGGATGTTGTCGGGTATCACGCTCATGCCGATGGTCTGTCCCACGGCGAAGTGCTTGTAGTTCTGGATGAGGAACTCCACGCCCTTGTCGCTCTGTGCGAGCATCTCGTAGTGCACGCCCTTGAAGATGCTGGAGGTGATTTTGCCCACGAACTGTGCTCCCCGGGTGTCGGTGCTCACCTCTATGTCCTCGGGACGAATCACCACGTCCACCTCCTGGTTCTCGCCGAATCCCTTGTCCACGCAGGGTATCTCGCTTCCCGCCACGCTCACCAGGCAGTCTTTCAGCATCGTGCCGCAGAAGATGTTGCTCTCTCCGATGAAGTCGGCGACGAAGGCGTTGGCTGGCTCGTTGTAGATGTCTGTGGGCGTGCCTATCTGCTGTATCTCTCCCTCGCTCATCACCACGATGGTGTCGCTCAGGGTGAGTGCCTCCTCCTGGTCGTGGGTCACGTAGACGAAGGTGATGCCCAGCCTTTCGTGCATCTCCTTCAGCTCCAGCTGCATGTCCTTGCGCATCTTCAGGTCGAGGGCGGCGAGGGGCTCGTCGAGCAATAGCACCTCGGGCTCATTGACGATGGCGCGGGCGATGGCGATGCGCTGCTGCTGTCCGCCGGAGAGCGAGTTGACGTCGCGGTATTCGTAGTCGCTCATGTTCACCATCTTCAGCGCGCGCTTCACCCGGGGCATGATTTCGTCCTTGGGGGTGTCCTTCAGCTTCAGTCCGAAGGCGATGTTGTCGTACACGTTGAGGTGGGGGAAGAGGGCGTACTTCTGGAACACGGTGTTCACGTTGCGCTTGTAGGGCGGCAGGTTGGTGATGTCGGTGCCGCCGATGGTAATCTGTCCCGCGGTGGCTGTCTCGAAGCCTGCCAGGAGCCTGAGCAGGGTGGTCTTGCCGCATCCCGAGGGGCCGAGGATGGTCATGAATTCGCCCTTTCTCACGTAGAGATTGATGTCGCGGAGGGCTGTCTTCTCGCCGAATCTCTTCGACACGTTGCGGATGTCGATGATGGGTTGTGCTGTCTTGTTCATTCCTCTTTTTGAATTTTGGTTGCAAAGTTACTCATTTTTCAATAAATATTCAAAAAGAATGGCGAAAAAGTTGTACCTTTGCAACCGTTTTGTAACGTGTGGTTTTTCTGATTGGATATTTTCTGAATATATATATTATTATGGTAGTGACAAGGGAATGGATGGAGACTTGGTTCGGCAGGTTCAACCGCGAGTATTTCGGGGGCAAGCTGCCCGTGCCCGAGCTGGGGCTTACCCGTGCGCGCACGCAGCTGGGGCAGATGGCATACAAGCGTGCCACCCGCTGGGGGCGCACCAGGCTCTATGACTTCAAGATAAGCCTCACCACCTATTATGACATGACGGAACGCCAGGCGCAGAACGTCTTGCTCCACGAGATGATCCATTATGTCATCGGCTACACCAACCTGAAGGACACTTCCGCCCACGGCATCGTATTCCGGGGCATCATGGACAAGCTGAACCGCCAGTATGGCTGGGACATCCGTGTGATGACCTCCACCAAGGGATGGAAGGTGAGCGAGCGGGTGAAGGCGAAGATGGAGGACAAGGGACCGCAGACCTACCTCTTGCTCGCCATCGAAATGGCGGACGGCAAGCGTTTCCTCTCGCGCGTCAATCCCTCCTTTGCCCGCCGCATCGAATCGCAGCTCTCCAGTCTCCGCGAGTTGAGGAGCCGCCAGTGGTACACCACCCTGGAATCCTACTTCGAGGAATATCCCCAGGTGAGGAGTCTCCGCGGCAGGCGCATCTCCAAGGCAGACTTCGACAGGCTCTCCAATGTCCTGACACCCGTTGAAATATTAAAATATTGAAATATGAAAATATTGAAAGATTGAAATATTGAAATATTGAAAGATGAAAATATTGAATATGACGCCTCGGAAAACTCGTTTGGTAAACCCGTTTTTCTCGGAGAGTTTTCTTGTGTTTTGAGTTTTCTTTATATAATAAGGTGAAAAATTGATTTTGAAAACTCTTTGTCCCCCCGATGGTTTTAAAATCGGGTTTTCTTGAAAAAAGTTGGGATTTTGTTTGGAACATATCAGATTCTTTCCTACCTTTGCAACAGAAGAAACAACAAAACAACTTCTAAAGCCCCAAGGCATCTATAATGTACCCGAAGTGTGCAGGAAAGAAACCGACAGGGCACAGAGAACAGTAAACGGAGGCACAAGCCCCCATAACAACAACTTTTAAATTTTTAAGGTTATGAATAAGTCAATGAATATTTTGAAGGCAGCAATGGCAGTTATAGTATTAGGTCTCGCAGGTTTGTTCGCATCATGCAGCAGCGGTAGCAGCAACGACCCCATCGTACCGTCGGAGACAACCGCAAAGGCAACATCGGCTGAGATGGTGGCAGACTACTACATCGGTGACTCACTGCTCGACTATACCGACATCAAGATCGTCTACACCGACGCCGACGGCAAGCAGCAGACCGTCCCCGTGGAGCAGAGCAAGTGCAAGAAGCAGCAAGGCAAGAATGAGCCCTACTACGTCTACGAGCTGAAGGTGAAGACCACGAAGTTCCCCACCACGCTGACAGCCAAGATGGAGGTGACCCCCAAGGAAGATTCCGTCCTGGAGAATGCCAAGACCAGCCCATGCATTTACCTGTCTAACTCCTACACGGTGAACTTCTACGACAAGGATGGAAAGACAATCTCCACAAAGGAGCTTATCGCCAGCAGCACCAGAGATCAGGATTTCCGTCTCGACGACAACGCGAAGAAAATGATGAAGGAAGTGCTGAAGCAAATGCTGAACGAGCAGTTGACTTTCTTTAAGCTGGACAAGACCGTGAACGTCTCCATCACAGCCGACAATGCTTCCTATGAACTGAAGTGACAATTTGTAGATAACTTTTAAATTTTTTCATGTCGATTTTTTGTAGTTTCAAATAGTTTTGTTAAATTTGCAGCCAGCTATAAAAAGAGACATGAAAAAATTTATTTCACTCGCCATGATGATGACAATGTGCGTTGTCATGGCAAACGCCCAAGGGGCTTTGAAGAAGGTCTACGATGAGAGCATCGACCCGATGGCGCAGATAGACCAGGCGCTCGTGAAGGCAAAGGCAGACGGCAAGTTCGTCATCTGCCAGGTGGGCGGTAACTGGTGCCCATGGTGCCTCAAGTTTGCCGACTTCGCGGAGAAGGACACAGCAGTGAACAAGGCGCTGGCAGCCGACTTCGAGTACATCCACGTCAACTACAATCCTCGCCAGAAGGCAGGCGCAGACGCCATGCAGAAGGCAGAGGCACTGATGAGCCGGCTGAACAACCCGAGACGCTTCGGCTTCCCCGTGTTCGTGGTGCTCGACCAGGACGGCAAGGTGCTCCACATCCAAGACTCCAGCTTCCTGGAGGAAGGCAAGGGCTACGACGAGCAGAAGACCCTCCGCTTCCTGAAGAACTGGACGCCCGAGGCAGTGAAATAGGAGAAAATACAAAAACAATATGGTTTTACAAATACAATTAAAGGACAAGATTATGAAAAAGATGATTTTTAACATGAAGAGTTGGATGGTGGTTGCAGTGGTGGCCGCAGGTTTGATGACATCGTGCAGCAGCGGTAGCAGCAACGACCCCATCCCCGAGACTCCATCCACTCCCGAGACACCATCCACTCCCGAGACTCCATCCACACCGGAGGAGACTCAGACACCGGATCACACTGATTTCACCATTATGTATTATTTCGCAGACGACTTCCTCAAGTACTATGATGCCAAGGTGGCTTACACCGATATGGATGGCACAGTGCACAAGTTGGACGTTGTGGCAGACAGCTGCCAGAAGATACAGAATGATGCTAAAATACCCGTAAGGGTCTTTGTGAAGAAAATAACTGGTGAAGGTTTGAAGAAATTCCCTGGAGAGGTCAAGCTGAATCTGGAATTGGCGATGAAGGATACCACCAATGTAGAGTTCCCCAAAAATGGAGTAAACATTTTGTTTGGCTATAATATCCAGGTTTCTACCCGTGATACCAAGAATGTACAGATTAAAGGTCTGATGACGGCGTATCCCACTCCAGAATCCCTTACCACTGCTGATTCGAATTTCAAGAACCTCGCAGAGGCTGTAAAGATCAAGTATGATGACAGCGTCGTAAGCAAGGATTGCGGTTTTACCGTAGACGAAAAGGGTACGACTATCACAATCAAGCAGAAACAATAAAAAGTTTGTATGATTTCTTAAAAGAAAAGCTCGCAAGGACAGGTTGTGGTCCTTGCGAGTTTTGTTTTTACAGCTTTCCGCCTTTTAGTAACGGTTTGAAAATAACATGGTATAAAATTTATGCGGCTTGTTATGTCTGCAAAGATGCTGACTTTTATTTTGATTATCATAAGATGATTATCATAAAATGATAATGAAAAAGGGAAAGGCAGCATTTTACGAGAAAACGCTGCCTTTTATACCTCTTATATATAGTACCTCCCAAAAAGCGAGGTGCCAAAACGATGTCTATTACAACTGTGCCAGCTCGATGACCTTGTCAACGGCTGCGCTCAAGCCGTCCTTGTTCTTGCCGCCAGCCTGTGCGTAGTGGGGCTGAC
>CAVCCB010000103.1:0-7609 GCA_963600595.1 Subdoligranulum sp. APC924/74
TCACAAACTATAAGGAGGCGTTAAAATCGTACCAAGTTATTTTTTAACCGTTACTAAAAGGCTTTTTTCCTTTTAAATTCTGTTTCCTTCCTTCGGAAACACGACGGTGGGCTGGAAGGTCTTCGCCTCCTCGAAATCCATCAGGGCATAGGCGATGATGATGACGGTGTCTCCCACCTGTACCTTGCGGGCGGCAGCACCGTTAAGGCAGATACAACCGCTGCCGCGCTCACCCTTGATGATATAGGTCTCCAGACGCTCGCCGTTGTTGTTGTCGACAATCTGCACCTTCTCGCCCGCTATCAGTCCGGCGGCATCCATCAGGTCCTCGTCAATCGTGATACTGCCCATATAGTTGAGGTTCGCCTCGGTGACCGTCACGCAATGGAGCTTACTCTTCAATACTTCTATCTGCATAATGACTTCAGAAATCTACTGTTGCGAATGAATATAATCTCTTCAGAAAACTTATCCCTTGAAACGGATGTGGTCGATGAGGCGGATGGGTGTCTTGCCGCAGTACACAGTGATACAGCCCACCACATAGTCGCTGTCATCCCATGAGGAGACATCCTGCAGGGTGTCACCGTCAACGATCTCGAAATACTCCACTTCCAGTCCGTCCACGCCGTTGATGTCTGCCACCACCTTGTCGTGCGTCTCCTGCACCGTATGGTTCCCGGCATACTCCACACCGTTCTTCAACGCCTTGTAGATGGCAGGGGCAATGGCACGCTCGTCGGCAGAAAGCAAGGTGTTGCGGCTGCTCTTGGCAAGACCGTCACCGTCGCGCACGATGGGACACTCCACAATCTTCACATCGCTACCGATATACTTCACAAGTTGCTTGATGACAGCAATTTGCTGCCAGTCCTTTTCACCGAAATAGGCACGGGTAGGACGGACGATATAGAAGAGACGGCTCACCACCTGACAGACACCATTGAAATGACCGGGACGCTTGGCACCCTCCATCACGGTAGACACGGGAGGAAACTCGAAATGGCGCTCGTCGGGCACAGGATACATCTCCTCCACCGAGGGAGCCAGCACATAGTCGGCACCACACTGTTCCAGCAACTGGCAGTCAGCCTCCAAGGTACGGGGATAGCGGTCCAGGTCGCCCTGGTCGTTGAACTGGGTGGGGTTGAGGAACACCGACACAACGGTTACGCCATTTTCCTTGACACTACGTTTCACGAGCGAGGCGTGACCCTCATGAAGCGCACCCATAGTTGGCACGAGGCCGATTTCCTTTCCCTCCTTGCGAACCATGAAGAGTTCGTTCTGGAGGTCAACAATCTTATTGAATACTTTCATTGTCCTAAATCTGTTTTCGGGGTGCAAAATAACAACTTTTTTCCCAAATGAGAAAGAATTATCCTAAAAATATGCGAATAAATGCCGAATTTCATGAATTTCGGGTGAATTATACCCCAAATATGAAGATTTTTTCGTACCTTTGCACTTAATTCGACAAGAATAAAACAATTAATATGGCAAAGAAAGTATTATTCATCAATCAGGAGATCGACCCTTATGTAGCCGAGTCCTACATGTCAACCATGGGACGTGAGTTGCCTCAGAAGATGCAGGAAGCAGGTTTTGAGATTCGCACATTTATGCCTAAATGGGGAACTATCAACGAACGTCGCGGACAGCTGCATGAAGTGATCCGCCTCTCTGGTATGAATCTTATCATCGACGACACCGACCACCCGCTGATCATCAAGGTGGCCTCCATCCCCACGACCCGTCAGCAGATCTACTTCATCGATAACGACGACTATTTCAATAACCGCCTGATGGGAACCGACGAGAACGGCGTGGAGTATACCGACAACGGCGAGCGCGCCATCTTCTTCGCCAGGGGCGTGCTGGAGACTGTGAAGAAGTTGCGCTGGCAGCCCGACGTGATTGTCTGCCAGGGCTGGGCAAGCTCCGTGGTACCCCTCTACATCAAGACAGCCTTCGCCGAGGAACCGTCATTCGCCAGCTCCAAGGTGATCCTCGCCCTCTACCACAATGAGCTGAAGGGCGAACTGGGCAAAGACTTCAAGCGCTGCGTAGACTTCCGCGACGCCAAGGCGGAACTGCTCGACTGCTACAAGGAAGACTTCGACTTCGAGGAACTGGGCAAACTGGGCATCGACTACAGCGACGGCATCGTAGAGGCTGAGAAGGGCGTGAGCCAGACACTGCTCCAGTATGCCAAGGAAAAGGGCAAGCCCGTCATGAGTTACCCCGGCGATGATTTCTCCGAGGATTACAAGAACTTCATCAACGAAATTTGTCCAGACGAATAATCCGTCACAGATACATCCATCAAGAATAATGAGACTATTTAAATTCACAGCACTCCTCATCACTGCCTTGTGCTTCATCGCCTGTGATGACACGACTGACACGATAGGCTCCACCATCACCAACAGGGTGGACAACCTCACCATCACAGATGCGGAATTCGACGTGACCACCCAGTCACTCGCCGCCGGTTCCGTATTGAGCAAGAACAGCACCGGCATCATCGGCAAATTGAAGGACCCCGAGACGGGCACTTACCTGACGGGCGACTACATGGCACAGTTGGGGGTACTCTCCTCCTTCTCCCTCGACACCCTGCAGTATATAAGGGATGCCTACAACGGCGAAATCATGTCCGACTCCTGCTTCATCAGTGTCACCTACTCCAAGTGGTATGGCGACAGCCTCGTTCCCATGAAGGTGACAGCCTACGAGATGAGCAAGCCCATGCCGGAGGCAAACTACTATTCAGACTATGATGCCTTCCAGGCAGGCTATGTGTCAGAAGGCAACTTCCATGCCGATGCCACATACGATCTGACGAATACCGACAAGACGTTCAAGATCTATCTCAACAAGCCATACACCAAGGACGGCAAGACCTACAAGAACTATGGCACTTACATCATGAACACCTTTGTGGAGCATCCGGAGTACTTCAAGAGCAACTATGCCTTCCTGCACAACGTGTGCCCGGGCTTCTACCTGAAATACCAGGGTGGTGTGGGCAGCATCGCCAAAATTTCCGACACGGAGCTGAAGTTCTTCTGGAAAAGCCAGAAGACCTTCACAAAGTCGGACGGCGTAACCGACAGTATCGTTGTCGTGACTAACTACAACAATTTCAACGGTACCGAGGAAACCATGCAGATCAACAAGGTGAGCTACGACCAGGACAAGATCGACGCACTGGTGGAGGACGGTTCCTGCACCTACCTGAAGTCACCCGCCGGCATCTTCACCGTTGCCACACTCCCTGTGGAGGAGGTAATGAAGGGGCATGAGAACGATACGCTCACCACGGCGACCATCACCTTCGAGAAGATCAACGACAGCACCAACAGCGAGTACAACTTCGACGCTCCGTCCACAGTACTGATGGTACCGTTGGACAGCCTGCAGTCTTTCTTCGAGAACGGCAACAAGAACGACAACCGCACGTCTTACACCACCTCTTACTCCAGCAAAAGCAACGCCTCCTATACATACCAGAACATCAGTAATCTGATTACCAATATGTATAAGAACAAAGGCAAGACCAACGACTGGAACAAGGTGGTACTGATTCCCGTGAGTCTGAAGACCGCCACCATCGACGGTTCCTCCGTCGTGACGAAGGTGAACCACGACATGGGCCTCACCTCCACCCGACTGGTGCGCGGTACGACGGCATCGCCCATCAAGCTGAAGGTGATATACAGCAGGTTCAAGGACAACTAACCATAGAACAACATGGCAGACAATTTCCTGGAGCGCCATCGCGAGGAATATGAAAGTCGCAAGGCGGCATGGCTGAGAAAGAAACGGCACTTGCCCAAGCTCAAGACCTCAAACGCTGTGCAGAAGCCCGATGACGAGGCGTTATAAAACCGAAGAACATTATAAACATGGAAAAAGGACGGAAGATAGTTTCTCCCGTCCTTTTTCTGTGTTTATATAAATGTCTCCTAATACCCCATCTGTTCCAACGCCGTGGCGAGCTGGTCAGGACAGCTGGTGGGCTTGTTGCCACAGGTGATGCCCTTCAGACGGGCTATCACGTCCCTCGCCTTCATGTCGCGCACCAGAGAGCAGATGCCCTTGGTGTTGCCGTCGCAACCACCGATGAACTCCACTTCCTGCACCACGCCCTCGTCATCCACACTGATGCAGATAAACTTGGAGCAGGTACCATGGGTCTGATAGGTCACCTTCTTCAACTGTTTCTTGTTGTCTTTCACTATCATATCTTAATCCTTTCTTGTCGCTAATATTATCAAAAAAAGGGGAGGCATCACCTCCCCTTCTCTTGTTTTTTGTGTCGATACAATTATCTTACTCCGCAGGAATCTCGGGCTTCATGTTGGTGTAGACGGTCTGTACGTCGTCAAACTCCTCCAGTCTCTCCACCATCTTGTCGATGGTCTCGCGCTCCTCGGCGGTAACGTCCTTCAGGTCGTTGGGGATATAGGTGAACTCGGCACCTGTCACCTCGAAGCCCTCAGCCTCCAGGTGCTTCTGAATCTCGCCGAAGCTGGTGGGAGCGCCGTAGATGGTCACCTCGTTGTTCTCCTCATCCTCGTCAAACTCATCCTCCACACCGTAGTCGATCAGGTCGAGAATCATCTCGTCCATATCCAGACCTTCCTTCTTCTTGAAGGTGAAGACAGACTTGTGGTCGAAGAGGAAAGAGAGGGAACCTGTAGTTCCGAGGTTGCCGTTGAACTTGTTGAAGACAGAACGCACGTCACCCACGGTACGGGTGGTGTTGTCGGTCAGTGTGTCCACGAATACGGCAACGCCGTGAGGACCATAACCCTCGTATGTCACCTCCTTGTAGTCGCTGGTGTCCTTGCCGCAGGCGTTCTTGATGGCACGTGCGATGTTGTCCTTGGGCATGTTCTCACGCTTACAGTTGGCGATGATGGCACGCAATGTAGGGTTGTTCTCTGGCTCTGGACCGCCTGCCTTCACGGCGATGGCGATCTGCTTGCCTAACTTAGTGAATGTCTTGGCCATGTGGCCCCATCTTTTCAGCTTTGCAGCCTTACGATATTCAAATGCTCTTCCCATTGGAATTTAATTTTATTTGTTTTTTTGTTATAACTTCTAATTTCAGACTTATCTCAGCTCCGCATGGAGCTTGCCTGTGAGGTTGGCGATGAGCTTCTTCATGATCGCCTCTATCTGCTTGTCGTTGAGGGTCTTCTCATCGTCCTGCAGGATGAAGTTCACGGCGTAGCTCTTCTTGCCCTCGGGCAGGTTCTTGCCCTCGTACACGTCGAAGAGTACCACGCTCTTGAGGAGCTTCTTCTCTGTCTGACGGGCAATCTGCTCTATCTGCTCAAACTCCACGCTCTTGTCCACCAACAGTGCCAGGTCACGGCTCACGGAAGGATACTTGCTGATGTCGGTGTAGGTGAGGGTCACCTTCTTCACAGCCTTCATCAGGTTGTCCCAGTGTACATCGGCATAGAATACATCCTGCTCGATGTCGAAAGCCTTCTTCAACTTGTGGCTCAGGATACCTAACTCCACCAATACCTTGCCGGCACGTGTCTCATACTGTACGCCCTTGGCGAAGATGTTGTTGTCGCTGTGCTTCACCACGATGTTGTTCTGTGGCATACCCACGCGGCGGAGGATGTTCTCCACCACTGCCTTCAGTTCATACACGGTAGACGGCTCGTCGGCGTGTGCCCAGTTGCCTTCCACGCGCTTTCCGGTGATGAAGAGCGAGAGATGGCCTTCCTGACTGTAGCCCTTGATGGGGTTCTCTGCCACCCATTTCTCCTTATTATATGTATAGGTGTTGCCCACCTCAAAGAACTTCAGGTTCTGGCTCTTGTGGTTGATGTTGCGCGATACGCTCTCCAGTCCGCCGAAGAGCATGGTCTGGCGCATCACACCAAGGTCTGCGCTCAACGGGTTCATCACCTTCACGGTGTGCTCGTCGGGATAGGCGTTGAGGTCGAAGTCGGTATAGTAGCTTGCTTTGGTCATGGAGTTGTTGAGGATCTCCATGAAGCCCTCGCCCACCAACTGCTCTGCCACGATGTTCTGGGTGTGGTAAGTCTTGTCCTCCTCACCCTGTACGGTGAGCGAACTCTTGAGCTGGGTAGGAATCTCCACGTTGTTGTAGCCGTAGATGCGGAGGATATCCTCCACCACGTCACAGGGACGCTGCACGTCTACGCGGAAAGGTGGCACGAGCAGGTCGATGCCCTCAGCGTCCTCCTTCACGATTTTCATGTCCAGGGAGGTGGCGATGTTCTTGATGGTCTCGGCACCAATCTCCTTGCCGATGAGACGATGGGCGTACTCGTAGTTCAGGCGCACGGGGAAGTCCTGGACAGGCTCGGGATAAACATCCTTGATCTGCATGCTGATCTTGCCGCCGGCGAGTTGCTTGCAGAGGATGGCTGCCTGCTTCAGGGCATAGATCTGTCCGTTGGGGTCCACGCCACGCTCGAAACGGTAGCTGGCATCGGTGCTGAGACCATGGCGGCGCGCACTCTTGCGGATCCATGTGGGATGGAAATAGGCACTCTCCAGTACCACGTTCTTGGTGGTCTCGTAGGTGCCCGATCCCTTGCCGCCGAAGATACCGGCGATACACATCGGCTCCTCACTGTTGCAGATGCTCAGGTCGTGCTCGCCCAACTCATGCTCCTGACCGTCGAGGGTAACGAACTTGGTGCCCTCGGGCTGGGTGCGCACCACAATCTTGTGACCCGTCACCATGTCTGCATCGAAGCAGTGCAGGGGCTGGCCGTATGCCATCATGATGTAGTTGGTAATGTCCACGATGTTGTTGATGGGGCGCAGGCCGATGATGTTCAGCTTGTCCTGCAACCACTTGGGACTCTCCTTCACCTCGCAGTCGGTAACGCTCACGCAGGCATAACGCTTGCAGGCGTCCTGGTTCTGGATCTCCACCTCCACGGGCAGGTCCTCGTTGTCCACCACGAACTCGTCGCACGAAGGACGGTGCAGACTGGTCTCGTAGCCGTTCTGCTTCAACCAGGCATAGAGGTCGCGTGCCACGCCCCAGTGGCCGAGTGCGTCGGCACGGTTGGCGGTGATGTCGATCTCGATGAGCCAGTCGCTCTCCAGGTGGTAGTACTCCGCCGCGGGCTGTCCCACGGGAGCGTCCTCGGGCAGTACGATGATGCCGGCATGGTCGGTACCGATGCCGATCTCGTCCTCAGCACAGATCATACCCATACTCTCCACACCACGGAGCTTGCTCTTCTTGATGGTAAAACTCTGGTCTCCGTCGTAGAGCACGCAGCCCAGGTCGGCTACGATCACCTTCTGACCGGCGGCAACATTGGGGGCGCCGCAGACAATCTGCTGGGGCTGCTCCTTGCCCAGGTCGACGGTGGTGACATGGAGGTGATCGCTGTTGGGATGCATCTCGCAAGTCAACACTTTACCCACGTAAAGACCTTTCAGTCCACCCTTGATGGACTGTACTTCTTCCAAAGCGCCGACTTCGAGTCCGCAGGAAGTGAGCGCGTCCGCAGTCTCCTGGGGTGTCAAGTCGAAATCGACGTATTCTTTAAGCCATTTGTATGAAACGTTCATTATAATGATTTTTATT
>CAVCCB010000104.1:0-7534 GCA_963600595.1 Subdoligranulum sp. APC924/74
TACCGACCTCCCACACCACCGTACGTGCGGTTCCGCATACGGCGGTTTCGTGCTTTCTCATCTCACGATGTGTGGCAAGTTGTTTTCAGCTATCCCTTTGAGTAGCGTCACTTCTATCCTATTGTCGGATTCCGTCCTATCGTCATGGATAGAGAGTTCCTTTCGGACATCTGACGAGAGGTCTCTCAAGGTAACATTCATTTACTATTGCACTGCACGATTCAGTCCTTCCCTATAGGCACACGTACCTTGGGTACTATGACCTCTGCTGACTTCTCACGGCAAGCTTTACTCCATGACTTTCGTAGAAGATACTAATCGACATGTCCGTGAGACCTCACTAGTTAAGCATGTTGTCTTTCCATCTTATACCCACTTGATTTACTATATGCAGTTCCGAGTAGCTATTGGACTTTGACTCTTTTGGCAGCCTTATCCCTGCATATAGCCTTATATCAAGTTTCTGTGCGTTGGGTCAGATGTTTGCCGCTGACTTCTTTCAGATTCCGTGTCGCCACGGACACCCTTGCCTCTCTGGCTGGACGATTCCCACTACTAGGGCTCGTTAGGGACTTGCACCCATTAGACAACACACATGCTAGTCAAACCAAAAAGGAGAGGCGAGCTTCACAGCCCACCTCTCCCGAGAGATTTATAGAAAATGCCACTCATGGCACCTCTATATCGTTGATTAAAAATATTGTCCGTTTTTCAGTCTACCGATTACTCGCCGTAGCCATCATTCTGCTTGATGTTGGGGTTGGCGTTAATCTCATCCTGCGGAATGGCAGCGATGGCCTTGTAGTAGTCGCGGTTGAAAGACTGAGCCTCCTTGCTCAATGTCGCATGCCATCCCTTGTCGGCATCGCTCGTATAGCGAGTGATGGTCTCGTTGCAACGCAATGCATCGAAGTAACGCTGGCCCTCACCTATCAACTCCTTGCGACGCTCTATCAAGATGCGGTCGAGCGTGATGCTGGCCTCTGTCACCTTGGAAGCCTCCGTTGTGGTGCGGTTCTCTATCAAGGCGTTCAGATATTTGGCAGCCTTGGTCTTGTCGTTGGTGCGGAAGGCGCACTCGGCAGCAGTCAGATACACTTCTGAAAGGCGGATAACAGGAACGACAGGAACGACGCGGAGATTATTGTTAAGACCACGAAGCTTGTTCAGATAAACCTTGTTCTTGCCATAGGCAGCAACCTCCTTGGCAGCGGTTGTGTCAGGAGCCAGGAACATTTGGTTGCGAACATCGTTGGGGTCGGAGGAGAGCATGTCGAGGAAGCTCTTGGTGGCTACCATCTCCTTGTATCCGTCCCTCTGTTGGAGGTTGCCGATACCGTTCAAGTCGTTGTTGTCTGTAGAGCCTGTCACGCTGAGACGGAACAGGAATTCGCTCTCGTTTGGAGACTCTGCCGACCAAGCCTTGTAGTACTGGTCACGAGTCCACAAAGTAGCACCGGATGTGTTGATTATTTTCTCCGCAACGGCGAGGGCATTGGCATAGTCGCCCATGTGCAGGTACACACGGGAGAGGAGAGCCTCAGCTCCATGTTGGGAGATATAGCCTACACATTCCTCATAGTTTCCGAGAAGCACACCGGCATCGATGGCTTCCGTCAAATCCTTCACCACCTGTGCATAAACCTCCTTTACCGTGCTACGGGCAGGCTTCGCATCTGACTCCAGCACCTCTGTCACCAATGGCACGCCAAGAGACGCTCCCTGGTCCTCAGTGTAGGGCTTGCCATAAATACGCACAAGGTCGAAATGGGCAAGGGCACGAAGCACCTTGGCTTCGGCAGCATACTGCTCGGCCTCTGCCTTCAGCGCAGCATCGTCGCCATATTTCCCGTTTTCGGCAAAGGCAATGATACGATTGGCACGACCTATCACCACATAGGGTGACTGCCACGCCACATTGCTGCTCGAAAACTCAGAGGCGGTCTCATACTGCATCTTATAGTAGAAGCTTGCACGGTTGGAACCGCCCACATTATTATATTGGTAATCGTCACCTGCATGTACGTCGCCATAAACGAAGAACTGCTGGCCATAGTAGTCCACCATGCTGCTGGTTCCCTTCAAAGCCTTGTACATACCGACCCTTGCCGCAGTCAAGTCAGACTGGCTAACAAGAGCACCGTCAGCATCCACGCCATTGGAAGGAGCGACATCCAACCAATTGTTAACGCATGATGACAGGCTGGCTGCCAAGACTACGCAGCCCATCGCCTTATATATTGTCTTTAATACTTTCATTGTATTTCGTCCTTTATTATAATTTAGAAACTAAGTTCCACACCGAATGTATAAGTTCTCAAGGCTGGCATCTCGAATGTGCACAAGCCATTCACTGGAGTCTCCGGATCCACATAGAGGTTCTCAGACTTCCAGGTCAGCAGGTTGTTGGCCGAGAAATAGACACGGGCCTTGCTCAAGCCGAGCTTGCTGACCCACTCCTTGGGAGCGGAGAAACCCAGGGTAAGGTTCTTCACACGCAAATAGTCATTTGGCATCAACCAGCGGGAAGAGTTCACACGCTTTCCATAACCAGCCTGGAACTTGGGCAACTTGGCATTGTCGCCAGCCTTCTGCCACATATCCTCCAGCTTGTAGTAAGAAGGAATGGCGCCATAGAGTGCATAAGTGCCGCCGTTGTCGTGCAACCATGTGGCATAGTCGTAAGAGTCGCCACCCAACTTATAAGTCAGGGTGAAGTTGAAATCGATGAACTTCCACTTGATGAAGTTGGAGAAACCACCCTCGATGGCGGGGTCGTGCTTGCCAACGATAACCTTGTTCGCCTTCGACACATCGGTTGTCGTGTTGCGGGCATTCTCGGTACCATCATTGATGTAATAGCTCTCCAAACCAGTCTGTGGGTCAACGCCGGCATACTCATACATATAGTAAGAATAGTATGGCTCGCCTACCTGATGAATCATCACTCCACTGATAATCTTGTCATCATCACCCGTCAATTCAGTGATTTTATTGGAGTTATGCCCCAAGTTTAATGACGTGGTCCAAGTGAAGTCCTTCTTCTGGATGTTTGTGGAAGAAATCGTAAGCTCGATACCCTGGTTACGCATAGAACCGACATTCTGTGCAACAGCTGCGTTGTAGGAGGAGTTATAGTAACCGGCAGTGAACGAGATAGGACGATCCATGATCAAATTGGACGTATTGCGAACATAGTAATCCAAGGTCACTGAAATACGGTTCAGGAACGTCAGGTCGATACCAAAGTTCCAAGCCTTGTTCTGCTCCCACTTCAGGTCCTTGTTACCTACGCCAACGATACCCATACCATTGCTGCCATTATAATACTCACCATACTTATAGAGGTTCATATAGCTGTAATAGCCGGAAGGAAGCGTACCGTTCACACCGTAAGACACCCGGATCTTACCGTCGTTCAATACGTTCTTGATGGGGTCCATGAATTTCTCCGCACCAAAACGCCATGCGCCAGAGACTGACCAGAACGAGCCCCAACGGTTCTCGCGAGCCAATCGGGAGCTACCGTCACGGCGATAGCTTGCACCGACATAGTACAAGTCGTTGTAGTTATAGTTCACACGACCCAAGAAGGAAGTCATCCTGTAGTCGTACTTATAGCTTTCTGTGGAAGTATCGCCCGCATTGGCAAACTCATACAACTCACCCGGATAGTCTGTACCAGCGACATAGGCGCTGTTGTTGTGCCAAGCCTCGGTCTCGAAGCCCAACAAGGCATCAACATTGTGGAGGCCGAACGTCTTCACATAGCTCAACTGAGTCTGCGTATTGAGCGTAGTCCATTCGTTGTAGGTGCGCTGCATCACACCATCAGAGCCAGAGCCGTTGCCACTGTGTTTGTCCCAGAGCACATCCTCTGTTGAGTTGATGTAGTCATAAGCCACCTTCTCGCGCAAATTCAAGTTGTCCCAGATGTTCCATTGGAGAGCCAACGTGCTGTAAGAACGAGTCGTGTTGGTGATATCACACATGTGCTCGTTCTCATAGATGGGGTTATAGCCATTGTTGTAAGCTCCGTCCGTAGTATGCAACAAGTTTCCATCGGTATCATAGATAGCATTGGATGGACCCACAAACCAAACGGCATTGGCGATGGCACCAGCGAAAGAAGCTCCACCGTCCATTGCAGAATTCTGGTGCATGGAAGAAAGCAACGTGCTCACATCCAACTTGAACTTTCCGAAAGTATGGCTCACATTGGCATTGCCCGTCATACGCTCCAGCCCGGAACCTTCCACGATACCGTTCTGCTTGGCATAAGACAAAGAGCTATAGAACTTGGTCTTCTCATTGCCGCCTGACACACTTGCCTGATAGTTCTGGTTCGTACCAGTTCTGAAGAGAGCATCGCGCCAGTTGGCCCAGCCGTTTTCTGGCTTGGCTGCATAGTTGTCGATTTCTCCATCGGCAAAAGCCGTAGCGTCAGCCTCTCCGTAGCCCTCGATATTGTCCAAGGCATAATTCTTCAAGCCCTGGTAGATCAAGGCACGACGATCGTCGCCGCTCAATGTAGGACGATAATTGATGGCCATATTGGAGAATCCCCAGTCGCTGCGGAAGTCTACCTTGGTCTTGCCGAGACTACCGCTCTTGGTGGTGATAACGAGCACACCGTTGGCGGCACGCGAACCATAAAGAGAAGCTGCTGCTGCATCCTTGATAACGGTAATCGACTCGATGTCATTGCTGTTCAATGTGGAAAGAGCGTTGGTACCCGAACCATTGTAGCCACTACCTGAATTTCCATCATTGAAACCGCTCAAGTTTCCAGAAGTCATAGGAGTACCGTCAATGACTATCAAAGGCTCATTGCTTGCGTTGATAGAACCCATACCACGAATGCGGATATAGTTCATGGCACCAGGCTGACCGGAGAATGAAGAAATGGAAACGCCAGGGATGTTACCCGAGAGCTTGTCCTCTACGGAAAGCGATGGCACATCACTCAACTTGGCAGTTGACATAGAAGCTGCAGCACCTGTAAATGAGGACTTCTTGAAGTTACCATAACCTGTAACAATCACCTCATCCAGAGTCTTGTTGTCAGAAGTCAAGACAATCTTCATGTTGGAACTTGCCTTGACGGTTTGGGGATTCATACCGATGTATGAAACTTCCAACTTGGCACCAGCCGGAACATTCAATGAAAAGTTACCGTCTACATCGGTAATTGTACCAGTGTTGGTGCCTGCCACCTTGATGGACGCACCAATTACCGGCTCTCCATCCTCAGAAGAGGTAACCTTTCCGGTAACAGATGTTTGGGCAAAGGCGATTCCACTACTGAGAATTGCCCCCCCCATAAGCATAGCAAATCTTTTTACCATAATCTCTCTCGTTTTTTGATAAAATTTATAAATTTACGATAATCGGTTGCAAAATTATAACTTTTTACAGACATTTGCAAATATTTAGATAGGAAAATGAGATTATCCCGCATAAAAAGTTAGTTTTTAACATTTGCATTGACATAAGTGTCCACTAATTCTATTCTGTTTTCTGTTCATTATACAAATCCAGTAGCCCCAAGCGACAATACTTGGCTCTCTCGGTTGACAACTTTTTAAAGAATTCTCCAAAAAGTCACTACGCTCTCAAGCAAGTGCTCTATCCCTTGGTAAGCGGCGTGTTTCTTTCGGAGAAACAATATATTTCCTTCGGAGAAACAGATGGTTTCTTTCGGAGAAACAAAGCCTATCTTTCAGAGAAAAATCATTTTCTCTCAGCGCGGGATTCCTGTTGATGCGCTCCATGGTCTCCGCCGGGTAGCAGAACTTCACAAACTGAGCGTCGGTGTCAGCATTTAAAGCATACCGGGTATCGTGGACGACCTTCTTTTATTATGTTATAATGAATTATCTGTTTAACCTAAGCCTACATTCTTAAAAGCCCATGGCAAACAATACCAACACTTCTGCTATCAACACTACGAAGGAAACCTTCTTGATGACTTCTGTTGTTCTATAAATGCACTCCATGACTGTAGATTTTAAATGGTTCAACTTATCGGATTATACTCACTTGGGATTGTTCCCTTTTTCTGATTGCAAATTTAGTCAGAATCCAGAAAACCCAAGAGGAATTTGAGGTTTTTAGGGTGCGATTTCTCTTGTTTATCCACCCTTAAAATAGTTTTTACCCCCTTTTGAACATTTTTTACTACCTATTTTGCCACGAATCCAAGATTTTTCAGTGGTATATTTTGTTTCATTTCAGTTACAGAAACGCACATAAGTTCGGTCATCAAAACTCCTGTTGCCCTCCAGAAGTCCCTTGGTGGCAATGAAAGTATTGATATTCTGCGGGTCATGGGCAATCTGTTCCGCCAGTTCCTCTTCGCTCTCCGCCAAGGTGGATTTGAGGAAGGGGTAGCCGTCACTCGCCAAGACCACTTCGGAGGAGGCAGGGACAGGAATGACGGCCACACCTGCCAGACAGACGGGGAAACCATCAATGACCGCATAAGACTTGTTCTGTCCCGCCAGCATCGCCTCTATCAGCAAAGGCTCAATCTGCTTGCGTGCCTCGGCAGACAGCAAACCTTGCCGCATCAGTTCCACCCTCTTTCCCGCAATCTGCGCCTCATAGGGTTTTCCGTTCTCATACAGCGTTCCGTCTATGATTGCCTGACAGTCGCCCACCATCCACACCTCTCGCCTTGTACGGCTGTAGAGGATGGCGGAGGCAGTGAGCCGCTCCTCGGGATGATGTTCCAATTGTTCTACCAAGCCCAAGGGGACATACACCTTATTGAATATATAAGCTGTCACGCCTTGACAGAAATCCTCCACCGTAGCCTCAGCACACAACTCTTCCCGAACGAAGTCGGAAATGAGCATCATGGCGTAGCGACCGTTCCTCATGTCGGGGTTCAGCCGCTTGGGAGTCTTGCTCGTGCTACCGTCAATCACTACGATAAAATCGCCGGTAACGACCAAACCGTCCTCGCAAGTTTCCTCGTCCTTCTTGCCAACAATCTTGCTTTCTATCACTTTCATTGCTCTTGCATCTAAGGATTATTCGGAAAAGTCGGGAGTTTAGACTCTCTGTCCCTTTGGCTTCTGTAACCTCAGCACCATCTGGATGAAACTCGGAATGAGAATACAGAGCGAGAAGCCCACAGCATAATAGAGCGTCTTCCCATCGCCATGGAAGAGATCGATGAGCTTGCCGTTGCTCTGGGGCAGGAGATTGCTCAGAATATAAGCCATCGTATTATTGACCCAGTGCATCAGGATGCCGGGCACGAGGCTCTTGGTACGATAGTACATCCACCCGAGCAACAAGCCCATCAGGAGCGCATTGACAAACTGCGCCGCATTGCCATGGGCAGCGCCGAAGAGAGCGGCAGAGATCATGATTGCCACCCAGTGGTTTTTCTTGCTCATCATGCCCAGCAAGGTGCGGAGGATGGCTCCGCGGAACACGATTTCCTCGGCAAGGGGAGCCAGAATGCCCACAGCCACGTAGCCCCAAGGTTCCTTCACCAAGCTCTCGAATACCTTACTTGTAT